>JBHOSY010000133.1:0-13505 GCA_042584165.1 Bacteroidota bacterium
CTATTCACATGTGGGACTTGGATATGCTGAAGGAAAACCAGTCGAGGAATTGAAACGATCCTCATTCTGGTATGGAATAAATACAGAATAAGAGTTGTTAAGTAGGTGTAGCATATATTCCCTGCTTGATAAGGCTAATCCCAGATGATCATACATTTGATCCTTGTCGCCAAGCGTAGCATAAATTGCTGCATATTGTACATTGGCGATGTATTCTGATGAAGACAATTGTCGCATGCTATCGATGGTCTGTAAAGTCGAGTTTTTATCCCCTTTTTTAGCATACAATATTGCATCCCAGATAAGGTCATATGACCTTGTAAATGATCTTTCCTTCATAATTCTAACAACCTGATCTGCTCTGTCAAGGTTATTAATATGTATGTATGCCATAAATGTTACAGTACTATTAGACATTTCATCCCAATTTTCATCGGCTATCGCAGCGATTTCATCCCATTTTTGTTGACATCGTAATACAGGTATGTTGTTTGAATAGTAGGAGTACTGGTCAATTTGGGGGAATCTTTCTTTTGCTATATTCAGTAACTTCTCAACTTTCTCACAATTACCTATTCGTTCTTCAAGTACGATATATTGTCTAAAACTGTTCCAATCGTTTGGTGTAAGTTTTAATGCCATCTCGGCATATGATCTGGCTGTTGTACTATCCCAGTTCCAATTATGAAATATCACTCCCATTTCACTGTAGGCCCAGCCATTGTAGGGATCAAGGTCGATCGCTTTCTTAAGACTTTTTTGTGCGTTATTCCATAATTTCGGTTTTTCAGTTTCGGGTTCGATGTGTGCCAAAGTCCAATATATTCTGCCTAATCCTGTGTATGCAAATGAGAAATTCTCATCCAGTTCTATGGCTCTCTCATAGTATCCAAATGATTCATTGATTTTTTCCAAATCATAGGTACCCCGTCCCTCCCAAAAAATCTCGTTTCCTTTGAGAAAATATTCATAAGCAGTCATGTTATTTGTAGGAATTACATCAATCCCTTCCTTTTCTTCCCTTGTGAGATTTGCGTATATCTCATCTGCAATAGACCTGGCTACTTCTTTCTGTACTTTAAATATATCTGACCAGTCCCTGTTATATTCTTTCGCCCAGATATGTTCATCATTCCCCGCTTCAATTAACTGCACATTGAGGTTTGCCTGATCCTCAACATTTTTAAGCTTCTTTTCGCCGAGGTATTTTGTATTGATATCTGATTTGTTCTTTATGTCAGAGTAGACTTTTCCTGAGATGGTAATACAGCCTTCTTCTGAAATTTCCTGCAAACGGGATGCTACATTCACACCATCTCCCAGGACATCCGCTCCTGCCATAACCATTTCTCCCTGGTGGATTCCGATCTTTAATGGTATCTCCTGATTTTTGGCTTCCATCTGGATGTCCACTGCACAGCGAACAGCATCAGATGCCAATGGAAAGCTTGCCAGCGTACCGTCTCCGATCTCTTTAATCAGCGTTCCTTTATACTTGTTGATTAGGTCCTCATGGATTAAGTGATTCTTTTTCAGCATATCAAATGCTTTGTCTTCATCCTTACCCATCAATGCAGTATAACCTGCAATATCAGTGAACATTATAGCCGCTAATCGTCGGTCTTCCATCATGATATACTAATTCGAAGCCAAAAATCGCATATCGCATATCGTATATCACATATCGAGTATCGATTAAACGCCTTGTCCTCATCCGATCCCATAAGGGCGGTGTAGCCAACAATGTCGGTGAACATTACAGCGATATGTCGTCGGTCTTCGGGCATTGTAATCATTCCCTGTCTCCGAACCAGGATTTCCTAAATCAGTGCAGTAGCCAGATTACAGAGACCCCGCCTGCCATCCAGTGCCATGTGCGTTGGCGGGCAGGCCCGGTTCGGTGTCCGGGGATAATTAGTTATTTAATGTATCACTTATACCAATCCTACTGATTCTGAGGATTAAGTTAATATTAATTCGGGAGATTTACTGCACCAGATTGGAATCATATACGGGAGAGGGATCGCAACATAAAAAAACCTCACGGAAGCGAGGTTTTTTGTGCGCTCGGGGGGAGTCGAACCCCCACACCATAAGGCACAGCCGCCTGAAGACTGCGTGTCTACCAGTTTCACCACGAGCGCTTGAAAAGAACTATTTGATACGGCAAATTTAGCAATTTTTTAATTTCAAACGGTTCAATCAGGTTTTATTCTATCCCTCAAATGTGAAACTCTGTACCATAACTAATACGAAATATTGTAGAGGAAAATTAGCGCCTAAACATCCCCTTCACTTCGTTGCGGGTGATATTAAGGGGGAAGGAAATGTATATTTAGGTGATATTGATGATAGAGGAAGTTTAGTTTTTGCAGGAAGAAATTTTTATTCCCTGATTTACACGAGATCACAAGCATCTGGCGGCATCCAGTGGGCATCTCTGCCTTCCCATTTGACATTGCAGCCGATCGGATTGGTGACCGGGATGTTAATTTCCTGCCCGTTTAGATGTTGCATGAGTGCATTTTCCAGATCGTTGATGATCATCTTCGATGTATCTCGTGGGCTGTCAATTCCTCGTCCCGTATAGATAAGCTTTCTATCCTTGTCGAAAACATAGAAATGTGGTGTACGGAGTGCACCATATGTCATCGCCACCTCCTGTGTCTGGTCATACAGGTATAACCAAGGGAAATTATTTTCCTCCATCCGCTTCACCATATGGTCGAAGTCATCTTCGGGATAAGTATTGGGGCTGTTTGAGTTGATACCAACGAATTTGACATCCTGTCCGGTATACTTTATTGCTGTCTGTCGTGTGACCTCATCAGATCCGATTACATATGGGCAATGGTTACATGTGAAAAAGACCACCAGGATAGGTGAATCTCCAAAATCACTTAATTGATATGTATTCCCGTCAGTGGCCGGGAGATTGAAATCCGGGGCCTGCTGACCAGGTTGTAATGTAAAAGACATATGAATGTTTAATTAGGTTCAAAACAGTTGTCTCCCTCAACATCCCCTCCATTTCATTGCGGGTGATATTGAGGGTGGAGGTTTTTAAATAGAGAATCAATTAGCAAAGTAAGGAATTCCAGGGAATAGAATGAGATAATTTTATACTTTTGGTCAAAATTCAGACATTTTATGAGAACGATACTTTTCATTTTATCACTATTCGTAATGATTGGATGTGAGAATTCCCCGAAAGCTGATCTGGTTATATTGAATGGCAACATCTACACGGTGGATGAGAACCAGCCCCTTGTAGAAGCTGTGGCTGTTACAGGAAATAAGATCAGTTATGTTGGCGAAGAAAAAGGGGCTAAAAAGCTCATCGGTGATCAAACCAGTGTGATCGATCTTCAAGGTAAGACCATGACACCAGGTTTAATAGAATCACATGCCCATTTTCTTGGTATCGGATACAGCAAAATGAATTTGGATATGTTATACATAACCAGTTATGAAGAACTGGTTTCAATGGTTGAGGATGCTGTAAAAAAAGCCGAACCGGGGGAATGGATCACCGGCAGGGGATGGCATCAGAGTAAATGGGACAGTATATCCGGTGAAAATATAAAAGGATTTCCAACACATCATATGCTCAGTGCTGTTTCACCAGATAATCCGGTATGGTTAAGTCACGCCAGCGGACATGCCGGATTCACCAATGCTAAAGCCATGGAAATTGCCGGAGTGGATAAGAATACGGTTTTTGAAGAAGGAGGCGAGATCATTAAGGATGAAAACGGTAATCCAACAGGAATCTTCAATGAGAGCGCAGGTGGCTTGATCACGAGGTATCTTCCTGAGCAGGATGAAAGCTCAGATCGGAAAGCATTCTCACTTGCTATGGAAGAGTGCCTGAAAGAAGGGATTGTCGGATTCCATGACGCGGGTGTAAAACGGGAAACGATAGATCTGTATAAGGAAAAGCTGGATAAAGGAGAGATGAAGCTGCGAATGTATGGTATGCTTGGTGGTTATGATAAAACCTTATTAAATGAATTTTATGAAAAAGGTCCGGAAATCGGGCTTGGAAATCATTTCTTGACTTTACGATCAATAAAATTGTTTTGCGATGGTGCCTTAGGATCACGAGGTGCATGGTTGCTGGAACCTTATTCGGACAGACCTGATCATATCGGACATTCCACCGGGGACACGGAGTATATTTATCAAACAAGTGTTGAGGCTTTGAAAAACGGATTTCAGGTCTGTATACATGCCATCGGGGATCGGGCAAACAGGGAAGTCCTTAACCAGTATGAAAGAGCCATGCAGGAAGTGCCTGGTGTCAGCGAGCATCGCTTCAGGATCGAACATGCACAACACCTTTCGAAGGAAGACATACCTCGTTTTAGTGAATTGGGAATCATCGCATCGATGCAGGCTATCCATATGTCATCGGACCGTCCATGGGCTATAAAAAGACTGGGCGAGGAAAGGATACTCGAAGGAGCATATGTCTGGCAGAAATTATTGAATACAGGTGCCGTGATCATCAATGGAACAGATGCACCGGTTGAACCAGTCAGTGCGATTAATTGTTTTTATGCTTCAGTAAGCAGGCGGACCCTGAAAGGTAATCCTCCCGGTGGTTTTGAACCTGATCAGAAGATGACTAGGGAACAGGCGCTTCGCTCTTATACCCTGGATGCTGCTTATGGTTCATTCGAGGAAGATATAAAGGGATCAATAGAAGTTGGCAAACTTGCTGATTTTACCATTTTTTCGAATGATATCATGACCATTCCGGAAGATGATATTCTTGATCTTGAGGTTATGATGACCGTTATTGATGGAAAGGTTGTTTATAAGAAATAGTTTTTGGTACAATGTTGGTTGTTCTAAGTTCAAGGTTCAAGGTTCAAGGTTCAAGGTTGTTTTCATGTTTATGCCTGAATAGAATTGGCCACTTGAACTAAATTCAGTATTTATTATGATCGATCTACGAAGTGATACGGTTACAAAACCCACACCTGGCATGCTGGATGCCATGCTATCGGCAAATGTGGGGGATGATGTTTTTGATGAAGACCCAACAATAAATGCCCTGCAGGAAAAAGCAGCAGAAATGTTTGGTAAGGAAGCAGCCCTGTTTTGTCCTTCCGGGACCATGACCAACCAGATTGCCATACGGATACAAACCCAACCGCAGGATGAAGTGATTTGTGACCGTACCGCTCATATCTATAACCATGAAGCCGGAGGAATGATGTATAATTCCATGGTTTCAGTAAGGATGGTGGAAGGGGACCGGGGCAGGATCTGTGCACAGGATGTGATAGATAACATCAATCCTGATAATATTCACTATCCGGGAACAAGGCTGGTAAGCCTGGAAAATACAGTCAACAAAGGAGGAGGGAGCTGTTACGATTTTGAATCAGTTAAAGAGATTTATAGTGTTTGCCGCGAGCACAACCTGAATCTTCATCTGGATGGGGCCAGGTTATTTAATGCCATGGTTGAAACAGGTGAGAAACCGGAAGAGTGGGGTAATTTGTTCGATACAGTTTCTATCTGTTTATCAAAAGGTCTGGGAGCACCAGTTGGCTCTTTGTTGATAAGTACATCTGATATGATAAGTAGGGCTAAACGGGTAAGAAAAGTATTTGGTGGTGGGATGCGCCAGGCTGGCTTTTTAGCAGCCGCGGGGATATATGCATTGGATCATCACATTAACAGACTGAAAGAAGACCATGTTCGTGCAAAAGTAATTGCAGACACCCTGAAAAATCAGGCTTATATTGATGAAGTTCTTCCAGTAGATACCAATATCATTATTTTCAAACTTAAGGGTGACCTGACTTCAGATAGATTTTTAAGTTTGCTGCAGGAAAAAGGCATTAAGGCAGTACCTTTCGGTTCAAAAGAGGTGAGATTTGTTACGCATCTGGATTATGATGATAAAATGCTGGATGAAACCGTGAAAATATTGAATTGTATAAGGCTTTAATATTTATTGTCTAATAAGGACACGAAGAGCACAAAGGAGGCACAGAGACCACAGAGCACAAAACTTATTATTAATTTAATGGTAACATACTTTCGAGGGGAAAGAGAGGTATCCGACACAGAAACCACGGAGTAGATATTTACTCTGTGGCCTCTGTGTAAAGATTTTATTGTTAAGATATGCTTATAAAGTTATCAATCATCAGCGAAGTCTACACTCATATATTGAATACTATTCGGCACATATGGTTTCAGATTGCTGAGGTCGATAAACTCTTCTGTGAATCCAGTATCATCCGGAACATTGTCGCCTGATCCTTCAAATCCTTTCCCTTTCACAAAATATCCCGGAGGATCTGAATTTACAAGGAAGGGATCAAGTATTGAAGGGAGTGAAGTCCCAAATGCGATGAACACTTCTTCTTCGAGTACTTTGCGGATCGAGTAATTCTCGAATATTCCTTCGTTTGTTACAACAGATGATGGAGGCATGGCAACCTGGGCTACACCAATATCATTGGCTTCATCAGCCCTGCCTACAAATGCATAGTTCCTGGCTCCGTTATAATTATTCCCGATAATTGTTATGGTTGGGTGATTGCTGTTACCGAATATTTCAACAATATCTCCTTGTTTCCCAACATGCATTTTGAAATTATCGATACCGTCCTCATCAAATAGTTCATGCTTGGAAACAGAAACTATCATCACTTTCTCATAATTGGCATTATCCTCTGAATATTCTAATCTGTACATTAACTCAGGATTTACATATTCATTGGTTCTATCAATGTTGTACGGGCTCATTATGGCGACACCTGATATGGGACTCTTATTCCAGAAAAGTTGGAATGCCATGGTTTCGTCCTCATCCCAAACAGTAAGTTTATATTGATAGGATTTACCATCGTAAGTTCCATTTTCCTCAACGGTGGCTTTTTTTGTCCTTCCATCCTCATCGCTTGTAAAGGTGAAAGTATCCAATTTTGTCAATCCCGGGTGTGTTCTGAGGAAAGTGATAAATTCCTGAACAAGCAGGGCTGATGCCTCACCAAAATAGATATACACACCGAGGAGAGCATAAACCAATCCTCCATTGATTTCATCTTCTGAAATCCTTCCATTTGCTGAATTGTAGCTTAAAGCATCCGGTATATCAACAATAAAATTTTCAGGAATAAGACTGTCTCCTGCATCATCACTTTCCTCACATCCAGTATAGGGCATGATTAATACGGCTAATAAGATAATTCCTATTTTTCTTAACTTATCCATTTTGAAATTCAGTTATTGGTTGTTGTTTACTATTCTTCATCTGCGAAAATTGCTCTTTCGAGGATATCCGCAATATCCATATCCAGTTTATGTCTGAATTTATAATCCCGCAGGTTACTCATTACTGCTGCCAGAAACTCATA
Source organism: Bacteroidota bacterium (assembly GCA_042584165.1). GTDB lineage: Bacteria > Bacteroidota > Bacteroidia > Cytophagales > Cyclobacteriaceae > JBHOSY01. The sequence continues at coordinate 7,386 of JBHOSY010000133.1, forward strand.
TTCATTGGCTTCAAGAACAAAACGATCAGGTAGCGGGTATTCTTTTATAAATTGTGTTACATCTTTATCGGATAAACCTGTCAATTTTGACAAATTCTCCTCACCAAATCGATTAACTATAAATTGATTCTTTTCAGCTTCAATCTGTAACCTCAATTCTTCTTCTTTTATTTGTGTAAGTTTTTTCTCCTGCTTGGCGTGTTTGTTGAATAGATTTGCAAATGCAGTGATGTATCCTGTCATGGCTGCAGGAGCATTTGGATTATGATAATACCTTCCTTTACCCATATTAATCGGATAAGATTTTGTTTGTCCCTGATCCCTGAAGAATTTTTTTATAGGATCTTCCGAATATATATCCAGTTCTTCAAGTTCATAAGCTGTGGGGATTAAGCGAATCTGGATAGTCACTTCTTCATTCCCTTCAATTCTGTAAGGTGTCAAATAAAAATCTTTATAACCAATTGCCGTAATCTTCAGAGTATCAAAAGAGTCAACCAGGAGTCTGAAATTACCCTCATTGTCCGCAGAAGCCCCTTTATTTAATTTAGTGTCAATGATATGCGCATAGGGAACAGGATTGCCTGTACTGTCATCAACTATTGAACCTATTATACGAACCCATCTATCATCATTACTGTTCCGTGCCTTTGCATGAACTGTAATGATTATTAAAGCGAGAGAGAGAATAGCCAGTATGTTATCAGACTTTTTAATACGTCAGTAGATTAAGGCACTTTTTCCTGCTAATAAATATAACGACTGTCAATAGCATTTAGTTAACCGAATAACAAAAATACCGGGTTTCTATGTAAAAGGTATGACACTGGAATAAACCACTCAAAACTGGATACTGGAAAAACCACTTTAAAATTAATAAAAATGGAACCTCTACGAGGTTTGAATAGCATACTGTATATTTCCCTATAATAATGAAACCACTACGAGGTATTCATTTCTTGATTTGACCATAACGAAATAGCTAAGGATAGAATTTGCTTTACCGTCGTTGATCCTTGACTATCTGATTTTCATGTACCGCTTTACCGAAATTTTCCCCGTAGGGGATATATTATTGTAGTTAATGCCGTTTGCATAATTATATAACCTCGTAGAGGTTCCATATCCATTTTCAAAGGCTTCCAGAATCATTCCAACATAAAATCAACGGCATAATTGGCGTGAATTTCAGTTGTATTGTATACGGGCAATGAAACATGATCCGATGATATGAGTAGCGGTATCTCAGTACATCCCAGAATGATTGCCTCTGCACCCTGGTCTTCAAGTTTTTTTATTATTTCTAAATAAGTATCTCTGGAATCCTGATTGACAATTCCCTTGACCAACTCATTATATATAATATCATTAACTGTTTTCTTGTCATCATCATCAGGTAATATTGACTCAATCCCGAACTTTTCAAATAATATTTCACTATAAAGGCCAGATTCGATTAAAAAACGCGTCCCCAATAAACCGGCTTTAATAATTCCGTCTTTATTCAATATATCACCAACAGCATTAGCAATGTGGAGTACAGGAACACCAGTTTTTGATTGTATTACTTTAAAACTCGAATGCATGGTGTTAGAACAGATCAATATTGCATCCGCACCAGCTTTTTCAACTTTCACAGCAATTTCAGATAAAACGTTATCAAGCCCGGTCCAGTTTTCTGCGTACTGAAGCTTTTCTACCTCTTGGAAATCCACTGAGATTAAAACGATTTTTCCGGAATGATTACGCCCCAGTCGGTTACCTACCTGCTCATTGATAATACGATAATATTCAAGCGTGGATGGCCATGCCATGCCACCAATAAGTCCAATTGTTCTCATAACTTAGAATTAATTTGGTAAAAGAGACGCTTTTCACTAAAATGGAAAACAATTACAGAAAATAATTTTTTATAATGACAGCAAAAAAAGTTCCCTTACTCGTCAAAGATGATCCCTGGCTAAATCCTTATGTTGAAGAAATCAATAGCAGGATTGATCGTCTTATGGATCTGCTCGGAATAATAGAGAAGGAAAGTGGATCACTGGAGGATTTTTCATCAGCCTATAATTACATGGGAATCAATTTTGACACTAAAAAAAACGGATGGTGGTATCGTGAATGGGCACCAGAAGCTTTTGACCTGTCTCTGATTGGTGATTTTAATAATTGGGACAGGGCTGCTCACCGTTTGGAAAAAATGGATAACGGGGTATGGGAAATCTTTATTCCCGGTGATCAATTGGAGCATGAAGAGCTGGTTAAAGTTCATGTACATTCAGCAAAGGGGCATCATGACAGGCTTCCAGCGTATATTAGACGCACAGTTCAGGATCTCAACACACATGATTTTATGGGCCAGGTTTGGTATCCGAAAAAAGAATATAAATGGACTGACAGTCGATTTTCGCTGAAAGATGCTTCTGAGGCTCCTATTATTTACGAGGTACACCCAGGGATGGCCCAGGAAAAGGAAGGTGTTGGCACGTACAAAGAGTTTGTGGATAATGTGCTTCCAAGGATACACTATCTTGGCTATAATACCATTCAATTGATGGCAGTACAGGAACATCCATATTATGGATCATTTGGATATCATGTTTCAAGTTTTTTTGCAGTTTCCAGCCGGTTTGGTACCCCGGAGGATCTGAAATACCTGGTGAATACTGCACATAAGATGGGAATAGCAGTTATAATGGATGTAGTACATTCCCATGCTGTGAAAAACATTTCCGAAGGGTTAAACGAATTTGATGGTTCTGACGACCAGTATTTTCATCCCGGCGGAAGAGGGTATCACAATGCCTGGGATTCCAAGCTGTTTAATTATGGTAAAAGAGAAGTTCAGCAATTTCTTTTATCAAACCTGGCATATTGGATTAAAGAATATCATATGGATGGATTTCGTTTCGACGGTGTCACTTCCATGTTGTATTTCCATCACGGTGATCACACTACTTTTGATCATTATGATAAATATTTTGTTACAGGCATCGATTGGGACAATCTCGTTTATTTACAGCTCGGCAATGAATTGATACAACGAATCAAACCGGATGCTATTACCATCGCTGAGGACATGAGCGGTATGCCAGGACTATGTCGGAAATGGCAGGATGGAGGCGTGGGTTTTGGGTTCAGATTAGGAATGGGGATACCCGATTTCTGGATTAAGTACCTGAAGGAGAAAAGTGATGAAGACTGGAATATTCATGCCTTATGGAGTGAAATGGCCAACAGAAGGTTTAAGGAGAAAACCATCGCTTATACCGAGTCACACGATCAGGCCATTGTGGGAGATAAAACAGTAGCTTTCTGGTTGATGGATAAGGAAATGTATTATCATATGCAGGTGAGTGATGAAAATTTAATCATTGATCGGGGGATGGCTCTGCACAAGATGATCCGTTTATTTACCATGGCCCTGGGAGGCGAAGGTTATCTCACATTCATAGGTAATGAATGGGGACATCCCGAATGGATTGATTTTCCGAGGGAAGGGAACAATTGGAGTTATCAGTATGCGCGAAGACAATGGTCTTTAGTGGACGATGAGAACCTGCGTTATCATTTTCTTAATGAATTCGATCATGATATGGTTCATCTGCTTAGAGATAATAAAGTATTACCGGCCTTACCCGCACAACAATTGAATATGGATGAATCCAATAAGGTGATCATATTCGAAAGGAATAACCTGTTGTTCCTGTTCAATTTTCACCCTTTTAATTCAATCCCGGATTACAGGTTACCATCTTTGGGAAAAGGGAAATATGAAATTCTATTGTCAACTGATGATGAGAAATTCGGTGGGCATAACCGGGTTGATGTTGATGTTACACATCAGACAATCAATGAAGATGGTGAGGAAAAATTGATGGTATACCTGCCGAACAGAATGGCGATGGTTATGAAGAAGGTTGAGTGATTAGCGGTCGGACCGTTAAGACTCAGTTCTCCTATATAGAATTTCAATAATCATCGAATTACATTATTATTTTTTGGAATAATTACTTCTAACGGTCCGACCGCTCAGATAACTAAATCATTTTTAAATAAGACTCCAGGATCTTATCTGCTGCATTATCCCAGGTAAGTGATTTAAGAGCTTTTTGATTTTTCTTGATAACCTGATTCGATAGTTTTTTATCATCGAGTAATTTCAGGATTTGATCAGCCATCAAATCAGTATCCCAGTAATCAGCTATCAGCGCTCCGGGAAGCACTTCTGATACTCCTGATTTACTGCTGAGAATTACTGGTACATTAAATTGGGCTGCTTCAAGCGCTGCGATTCCAAAAGGTTCAGATACTGAGGTCATACAAAAGACATCAGCCATAGACAGGAGTTCGAAAACTTTTTCTCTTTCCAGGTGCCCTGTGAATTCAATATGATTTCGAATTTCATTATACTCACCATTGTGCATTAATTCCCAAAGCTGGTCACCTTCACCTGCTAAAACAAATTTAACATTTTCATTACTCTGAATGACTTTCCGGGCAGTCTTCAGGAAGTAATCAGGACCTTTCTGATGTGTGATTCGTCCAATGAAAAGGACCATTTTTTCAGGAAACGGTTTTTTGGAATGGAATGGGATGATGGCTTCTATGGCATTGTGTACCGGGCGTATTTTGTCTTTCGGGATTTTATAATGTTCCTCCAGAACACGGCCAGTGTACTGACTGACTGGTATGATTAAATCAGCTACCTTCATGGCTGTTTTTTCAAGTCCAAAAACCCAGCTGCTATCCACTGGACCCACTCTGTCATAATCCAGTGAATGAATATGCAGAAGCAACGGTTTCTTAAATTTTTTTTTCAACTCCACTGCTGCAGGGAATGTCATCCAATCATGGGCATGAATGATGTCAAAATCCAATTCTTCAGCAATAATGGAAACTATTTTAGCATAGGTTTTAACTTTCAACATAATGTCCTGATCATAATTTCCTGCTTCCCGGAAGATATTATCAGGTATATTATCAGGTTTTACGTCAACTTTGACTAAATGCTGAGATGTCTCCTTAATAGATTTGGTTATATGGGTCAGATAGGGGGAAAATGAAAACAGAAATTCCTTTTTTTCAACCGTTGTATATATTTTTCGGATCTCTTCTTTCGTTAGAATTTTCTCCAGATCGATTTGATTTAATCCTATTGAAGTCGCTCCTTTAACAATTCCCCCATCTTCAATTCTGGGGAAAATTATTGTTAGTTTAACTTTTGGAGCCAGGGCCTGGCATAATCCATAACAGGCTATGCCAAGTCCCCCACTGATATTTGGCGGGATTTCCCATCCCAGCATCAGGACCTTTGGTTTTCTCATATATCTGGAGTGATTTTAATGTTTACAAATTCGAAAAAAAATTCATAAAAAATTCCGAATAGAGGTTATTTATTTATTAATGGAGAATAAGGATGATATCTCAAAACCACGTCCTTTAGGGCGTGGAACGATGATAATGCGGTAATGGGCTTTAGCCCTTTCATTATTATAAAGGGCTGAAGCCCAAATTCTATATATAATTCAGATCACCACGCCCTAAAGGACGTGGATAATGATAGGGTTCTTATAAGACAGTTTCCTGATATGTATTTTTTCAGTACTAGTAATTATACAGCTTCTCATAATACTGATAGGCCATCCTGTCAGAATCGAAATAAGGGATAACATCAAGGAGACTGTTTTGCATGATCTCAGCCCACCCATCCTTGTCATTGTAGTAGGTTGGGATAATTTCATTTTCCAGGACATCAAGCATATTCTGAGCGTCAATCTGATCCTGCTGATGAATTGGTAAATTTTCATCAACTGGCTGGACGATGTATGAATTAACAGCATGTTTTGCAAATTCGGGGATCCATCCATCGAATGTTGAGAAATTGATGGAACCATTCATTGCAGCAGTCATGCCGCTGGTACCCGAAGCTTCCCTCGGTATCCTGGGATTGTTTAACCAGATATCGGATCCCTGTTTGAGAAGCATTGAAAGCTTAAGTTCATAGCCAACAAGAATGGCAATATTCGGGAAATTTTTACCGCGATGTACCAGTTGATTAAATGTGCTGATGGCATTGTAATCCATCGGGTAGGGCTTTCCTGCCCATATGATTTGTAT
>JBHOSY010000134.1:0-13472 GCA_042584165.1 Bacteroidota bacterium
ATGGGTATTTAAGGATCACGATTTCCTGTGTGCTGCAATGGATGAGGTCATTAGAATGAAAAGAGTAGGAGGTTCTATATTTTATGGTATCATCATGATGCTTGCAATGCTTGCCGTATTTGACACACAGATCCTATCCATATTCAGGCGCCAAAGAGAGATTGGAACATTTATTGCCATGGGAATGACTCGTGGTCAGGTGGTCAGTATGTTTACCGTTGAAGGTACGATGCATGCCGTTCTTGCTGCCCTGGTAGGTGCAGTATATGGCATTCCTTTGTTGTACTGGTCTGCTGTAGCGGGATGGGCCATGCCGGAAGGCACTGATGATTATGGACTTCCGATTGCTGATAAGATCTATCCGGCTTATAGCCTGGGATTGGTAATTATAACTATCATAATTGTCATGTTGACAACTGCAATAGTTAGTTACCTGCCATCCAGGAAAATTGCTAAAATGAATCCAACACTGGCCATTAAAGGGAAAATACAATGATAAAGTTTTATATAAAGGGCTTGTTGAGAGATAAACAGCGCAGTGTATTACCTGTAATTATTGTCACGATAGGGGTGATGCTGACCGTATTGATGCAGTGTTATGTAACAGGTGTAATGGGTGATATGATCAGGTTTAATGCCAATTTCTCTACAGGGCATGTAAAAATCATGACACGCGCATATATGGAAAATCAGAGTCAGATACCGAATGACTTGGCAATCCTCGGAGTTAATGAATTAATGGATAAGGTTAAAAAGGACTTTCCAGACGTTAAATGGGTTGAGCGAATTCAATTTGGAGGATTAATAGATGTTGCTGATGAAAATGGAGAAACGTTAACCCAGGGTCCCGGGTTTGGTATTGCCGTGGAATTGATATCTGGAAATTCCGGGGAAATCGAACGATTAAACCTGGAAAAAGCCCTCATCAAGGGGAGATTTCCGGAAAAGTCCAATGAAGTATTGATCAGTGAGGAATTTGCTGAAAAGCTGGAAGTTGCACCAGGTGGAAGTATTACGTTGATTGGTTCCACGATGTATGGCAGTATGTCAATCACCAATTTTGAGGTTGCTGGAACGGTTAAATTTGGAATATCCGCACTTGATCGAAGTGGAATTGTCGCCGATATATCGGGCATAAGGCAGGCACTCGATATGGAAGATGCTTGTGGTGAAATCCTTGGATTTCAGGCTGGATTGAATTATAACGATGAGCTGGCCACATCCATCGCAGATAAATTTAATACAGCATATACTGACGCATCAGACGAATTTTCACCTCAGATGGTAACACTCAGGCAAAACAATAACATTGGTGGCATGCTGGAAATGATGGAATTGTTCAAACCCGTTATCGTTAATATATTTGTTGTTATCATGGCAATCGTCCTGTGGAATGCCGGTTTATTGGGAGGATTAAGAAGATATGGAGAGATTGGATTAAGGCTGGCGATTGGCGAACAGAAAAGCCATATTTATCGCAGTATGATCAGTGAATCCGTGATCATAGGTTTCGTTGGATCCGCATTTGGTACAATTTTTGGATTATTCTTTGCATACCTGTTGCAGGAATATGGTTTAGACGTTAGCGGAATGATGAAAGATACAACGATGATAATGCCGGGCGTATACAGGGCGCAGATCCTCCCATCGTCATATTATATTGGACTTGTCCCGGGAATACTGGCTACAGTTATTGGAACAGGTTTGTCAGGTATCGGAATATTTAAGAGAAAAACAGCATCACTATTTAAAGAATTAGAAGCATGAGAACTATTATGTTTATATCTATATTATTAGCACCTGTATTGTTACAGGCCCAATATCCTTCAGGAGATGAAATTCTGGACCGTATCGATCAGAATATGTCATCCAAAAACAGGATTTTCACGTCAAAAATGATCATCCATGGAGCGCGATCCACCAGAACCATTGAATCAAAAAGCTGGGGAGAAGGTGATATTAAATCGTATACTGAATATATTTCACCTGCAAGGGAAGCTGGCACCAAGATGCTTAAGTTGGAAGATCAACTCTGGCTTTATTCTCCATCAACAGATCGTACCATTCAGATCTCAGGACATATGTTGAGACAGTCGGTTATGGGCTCGGATCTATCATATGAGGATATGATGGACGACAGTAAATTGAGAGACAAGTACGATGCAGTTGTAGTGGGGGAGGAGGTTGTCAATGAGGCCGATTGCTGGATCGTTGAATTACATGCGAATACAGAAGATGTGGCATATCAGAACATGAAAACATGGGTGGATAAGACAAAGTATATCCCAATGAAGGAAGAACGATATGCCAAGAGCGGCAAACTACTTAAGAAGACAGAGTTGTTTGATGTTAAGCAAATTGATGGCAGGTGGTATCCTACAAGGATCGTTTTCAAGGATATGCTTAAAAAAGGTGAGGGAACGGAATTCATCATCGATGATATTGATTTCGATGCCGATATCCCGGATCACCTGTTTACAAAGGCAAGTTTGAGATAACTAAAACTACTCCTAAATAATCCCCGGTATTAAAAAAATCGCAATACATACCGGGGATTATTATTTCGCACCGTTGGCGATTTGTGACTTAATAATAACAAACTCTGGGCTATGGCCCAGGGCAATTGATGACGCCCTGTTGGGGCTTATTCATTGATATTATTATAAAAGGGGAAACATTGAAAATTTAATAAAACCTAAACGAATAGTTACTAAACAATTTTATTTCGAAGCGTCAACACTGCTAGATAAAAAAATCCCGGCAATGTGCCGGAATTTTAATATTAGATGTGTTATTTAAGTTGTTGTGAAGATCCTAAGCAGGTTGCTCAGCTACACCATTTTGATCAAGGGCCTCTGTTTCCTCCCGATCAATGGCATGATATAATGAAGTAAACGCAGTACCAATCCAGATGACAGCAAAAACAGCCCCAACAAACATTAATATAAATCCTAAGATAAATAACAGGATACTGAGTAATGCCATTCCAAATATTTTCCATCCATGACCACGTGTCATTTGCCAGCTTTTTTCAACAGCAGGTATTGCATCCAGTTTTTTGTCCATGACAAGATATGGAACAAACACCAACCTACAGGCAATTATTATTCCTGGAATTATGAAGAACACAAATCCCAGACCTATTACAGCTACTGTAAGCAAATGGGCAAGAATTATATTCAGGTAATTATTAAATCCATCGAACATTTCCTTGATTCTTACCTCTTCATTTCTGATTGCTCTCAAGAATAATAAATCGGCCCCGTAGTTAATAACCGGAAGAAGTAACAACCCATAGGCAACGCCCATTATAGATAGTATTACAAGTAATGGTGTTGAGATCAAATTATGATCATCATGAATGTTGAATGTGAACATAGGAAATTCTGCAATTGCCACAATAATAGAAATCAGAAACAGATAAAGGAAATACTTCCACATCTGTTGCCAGCCATACTTAAAACTTCCACCTATTGTAGGTTCTGGGAATTCAATAATTACTTTCTCTTTCATAATATTTTTTGTTTAATCCTGTTCAATTATACGATCATAACTAACTAATTCCTTCCTACTTTGGTAGTGATTATAAAAACACTACTTTGGTATTGTGTCGATCAGGAGGTTTTTCTTAATTTTAACTATCCTCCGGGACTTCTAAATGACAGAAATACTTTTTATCATAAGTTTTGTAATAAGCTTTGGCGCAGTAGCCGCCGTAATCCTGGTAACCCACCAATTACAGGGAGATTACAAATCCGATTTTATCAATAACTATTTCTATTATCTGATAGCGTTTCTTGCTTTTGGTTTTTATGCATCATGGGCTCAGATAATTCTCAGGAGCCTGATGGCAGGTTTTGAACTGCCTTCAAATGTGATTGAAAGGGTGGGGCAGTTACTCCCGGTTCTTGGATTTCCATTCATTCTGATAGCATGGTTGATGCAATTGAGAATGATGTATGCATTCAGATCTCAAAAGCTGAAATCTGTTTATTCTTTATTATACTTTGTCATTTTCCTCGTCCTTTTAATTGTTATTTATGTTTTTTTCAGTTTCACAGATTTTGATCCAGGCGAAAGTCTGGACCTTCGTGTTTTTGTGATTTCATCACTTATAGGAATTGATTTATTGATAAGTTTACTTTCCATATGGATTGGTCTGTTTGCAGTAAAAAGCATACGCGATCGGCAAAAGAAAAAGATTTATTTCAAGCTAACCGGTTATCTGGCATTAAGCATATTAATTAGATATTCTCTCGCACCAGTAATGTTCATTCATCCCTTAATGGTATCTGGATTTTTATTATTATTTTTTACCAGTTTTCTGATTCCACTAATATTCCTCAGGAGCATTGCAGATGATCTGTTCCCAAGCCGATCAATAGAGGGCAACGTTGAGATCGATTTCAAAATCCTGAAAGCTAAATATCAAATATCAAAAAGAGAAACTGAAATAATTGATCAGATCTGTCAGGGAAAATCCAATAAGCAGATAGCTGAAACATTGTTTATTAGTCTACAAACTGTTAAAGATCATACACACCGGATCTATACCAAGGTTGGTATTAATTCCAGGATGCAACTATTACAGAAGGTGAATAGGAGTTGACGGCTAGCTGATGACAGTTGACAGTTTTCAGTTAACGGACGTTTTGAGCTGAGAGTTGAGCGTTCAAGGTTCAGGGTTCAAGGTTCAGAGTTCAAGCTTCAGGGTTCAAGGTTCAGAGTTCAAGGTTCAGAGTTCAAGGTTGCTGGTTGAGGTTGGGTCTGTTCTTCGATTTCTGTTCTCCGACATCTGATCTTTAACATTCTACTTCCTTTTTCATTTTTCTTTCTTTCTTCTAATAATCCTTATTCATACCTCAGGGTGTCAACCGGATTTTTTCGGGCGGCCTGGATAGATCGCCAGCTTATGGTGAACAAGCACAAAAAAACGGTTATAATCCCGGCAAGAAGAAATATCCAGATGGATATGGGGATGTTGTACGCATACCTTTGTCCCCATTTTTCCATTACCAGGTAGGCTGAAGGGAATCCCAGGATAAAAGAGAGTAACACCCAAATGCTAAATTGACGCTGGAGTAAAACGATGATTTGTCCAGCAGATGCCCCATTAACCTTTCTGATTCCAATTTCTTTTGTTCTTTGCTCTATCATTAATGACGACAGCCCAAATAATCCAAGCACCGCCAGGATTACAGCGAGCAGCGTCAGTATCCTGGATAAACTAGCCTGGTTATGCTCATGTTCATACGCTTTTAGAAACAGATCATCAGAAAACGAATAGTCAAACGCGTAATCGGGGAGGAGATCATTCCATGAATCGGCGGTGTACTGGATGCCTTCCTGAATAGAAGCCGAATCCAGCTTAATAATGAAATTCCAGAACCATATGTCTTTTTGGAAAATGGCCAGTGGCTGAATCCGATGGTGCATGGTGGATAAATTGAAATCCCTGGTAACGCCTACCACTTTTCCACCATGGAAAATACCGTCGAGCGGGAATTTCATTTTCAGGTCGTTACCGATTACCTCGTCGGGAGACTCATACCCAAGATATTTGACAGCAGTTTCATTTAAAATATAGTCCTCTTTCTTTTGATCCTTATTGTATGGTGAGAAGTTGCGGCCTGCCACCAGAGGAATATTAAAGAAAGGGAGGTAGTTATCATCCGTTACAAAAACTCCAAGTTTCAGTTGTTTTTCCTCGTTTGCAAAACCGCTGAGATCAAAATCCATTGCATCCCTCACCCTCCCTGAAGGTTCTTCACTGGATGCAGTTACATCCAGAATATATGGGCTTTTGAGTAATTGTTCTTTAAGTGCAAAATACCTGTCTTTCACGATCCAGTTAAGTCCTTTGATCACCAATACCGGGCCGCTATTCGTTCCAAGTCGATTCGACATCAGAAAGCTGTTTTGCCTGTGTATATGTATTGCGCTGACAATCAAAATAATTGATATTGAAAACTGCAGGATCACAAGAATGCGTTTTAATCCAAACATGTTGAAAGTTCCTCTTTCAGGTATCTTTAATCCTGACCTGGTGGTTATTTTCTGTGAATTAAGCTGTATCCAGGAAGGGATTACCACAAGGATGGAGGTGAGAATAATCACTGAAATGAGGAATCCAACCAGGTAGTGAATACGTATTTGGAAAAATTCCGGGCTTGATTTCTGAATGAATAGAAATGAAAATACTACTGATACAGAAGCAGCGATAAGGATGGTGAGGACGCTTTCCGCCAGCATTTGCACAAATAAATCACGTTTCATGGCACCAACGATCCTGTTGATGATATATCCTTTTAGCCGATTAGAATTAAGAGAAAGATTCAGGTTTACGAAGTTGAAAATAGCTAACAGATAGACTATGAAGCCAATAAACAGAAAGGTCATAACCAATTGATAGCTGTAGTTATTTTCAATTTCCCTGTCTTTATGTGAATGAAGATGAATGTCCTGAACGGATTGAAAATGTATTTTACTGATTTTTCTTTGGTGTTCGGGCACATATTTCTTCATGAATACATCGGTTTTGTTTCGTAATTGGTTAATATCTACCTCCTTATGAAGAAGTACATAATAATATGCCCATCCATAATACTCATTTGGATTATTGAAAGCGATAAGTACATCCGGGTGAAAGTGAGAGTTTTTGGGTAGACTGTTGAAAATGCCGTTTACTTCATGTTTATGAAATGCAGTGTCCTGTGTTCCAGACAACTCAATATCCCGACCAATAATGTTGTGATCTGGCAATTTACTTAGCAGGTTACCTGAAATAATCATTGTCCCAGGATCACGTAATAAAAAGGCTGGATCCCCAACATTAACTTCCAGCCCAAAAACCTTGAAAACGGTTGAATCGCAATAGTAGGCATTATCCGTATAAAACCTGGTATCATCTAATTTGATGGCTGTTCTCCTTAATAAGCCAAACCGGGTCATGGATTCAATTTCAGGGAAATAATCAGGTATATGGTTAATCCAATTTTGACTACACCGGGCAAAATGGATTTTTCTTCCACCTGGTTCATTGATTTCAACAGAGATCCTGTATACCCTGTTTGATTTCGGGTAATGTTTGTCATAGCTAAGTTCATATTTCGACCAAAGAATTATGTAAGTAAAGGTTATCAAACCAATGACCAGACCGAAGATATTGATCAGGGTATATATGCGATTTTTCCAGAGATTGCGGAATGCAAGTTTTATCGAATGCCTGATCATACTCTGCAATTTATTGGATTAACATTAATAATAATTCCAGGTCATCTTAATTTAACACTATTTAACAATGGTGATACCGCAGATTCCAGGAATCATCAACTATAATGGTGATTATTCATTTTATGAAAAGTTATTTGAAAACCATTTGTATTTTTAATCTTCGATATCATTAAATGCTAAAATAAATATCTATGTGTACTTTTTTATCATACAGAAAGGGTGTTATGCTGGTACTCTTTACCCTTATTTGCACGATAGCTTTTTCACAGAACCTGGTTGAAAAAATTAATCCCGATCTTTTTGAAAAAAGATGGCCTGCAAATTGGATCTTTCACCCCGAAGCTTCAGGTACAGGATACGGGGTTTATCATTTCAGGAAATCCTTTTCACTGGAAACACAACCAGAGAGTTTTGTCATTCATGTTTCAGCCGATAACCGGTATTGATTATTTGTTAATGGAAAGGCTGTTGGTTCCGGCCCGGCAAGGGGTGATATTTTAAACTGGAGATATGAAACTTATGATATTGCACCCTTCCTGAACATAGGGAATAATATAATTGCTTCAGTTGTATGGAATTTTGGCGAATATCGACCTCTTGCACAGTTAACATTAAGGACAGCATTCATTCTCCAGGGAAACTCAAAGAAAGAAGAAATAATCAATACCGGAGAAGGATGGAAAGTTACTCAGAATATGGCCTACCAGCCCATACCTGTTGATCAATCCATGGTAAAGGGATTTTACGTATGCGGTCCCGGTGATAAAGTGGATGCTTCAATATATCCCTGGGACTGGGAGAGACCTGGTTTTGATGATAGTGACTGGATGTCTCCAGGTAGATCCGGAATGTCTGGCACACCACGCGGGTTGTATGCTTATTCAGGTAAAAGCGGGTGGTTTCTTATCCCACGGAATATACCGATGATGGAAGAAACGAAAATCAGGTTTCCGGAAATTATAAGGTCCTCGGAAGATTACGTTAATGATGGTTTTATTAACGGAACCAGGTTTTTGGAAGTCCCTCCAAAATCAAAAGTTACAATTCTTCTCGATCAGAATAAATTATCAATTGGCTATCCGGAACTATGGGTGAGTGGTGGTGAAAACAGCTCAATACAAATCAGTTATGCAGAAGCACTTATTGACAATGAGGGTCTTAAGGGAAACAGGGATGAAACAAATGGTAAATTCTTAAAGGGTTATATAGATATTTTCAAACCTGATGGAAAAAGTAAAAGAGTATTTCGACCCCTGTGGTATCGAACCTTCAGGTACGTTGAATTGAATATTGAAACTGGCCATGAACCTCTTTTCATAAATGATTTTTACAGTATTTTCTCGGCTTATCCGTTTCAAAGAATCGCTGAATTTAAAACAGAAGATCCTCTATTAAAAGATATATGGGATGTGGGTTGGAGAACAGCCAGACTTTGTGCAACCGAAACTTATTCGGATTGTCCATATTATGAGCAATTACAGTATGTGGGTGATACCAGAATTCAGGCGCTTATATCACTTTATTTGAGTGGAGATGATCGTTTAATGAAAAATTCCATCCTTCATTTTGATCATTCCCGCATTCCGGATGGATTGACATATAGCCGTTTCCCATCATATATTCCACAGATATCACCTCCATATTCATTGATCTGGATTTTAATGGTCTATGATTATTATATGCTTAAACAGGATCCTGAATTCACCAGGCAGTTTTTACTGGGTATTGATAATGTACTCTATTGGTTTGAACAAAGACTTGACGATACAGGATTACTGGGTAAATTGACCTTTCCCAATTACATGGATGCCGCTCCCGGATTTGGGCCAGCTGGTTCACCCCCAAGTGCCGAAGAAGGGCAATCGGCCCAAATTACTTTGCTGTTTGCATACGCATTGGATCATGCCGCCATCCTGGCTGATTACCATAAGAAGAGCGATCGTGCAAAACAATACAGAGAATTATCAGTGAAATTGAAAAAGACAGTACATGAAACCTGTTATGACAGGGATAAAAAACTGTTTGCCGAAACTCCGAAAAAATCAGCGTGGACCCAGCATACAAATATATTGGCTGTGCTGGCTGATGTAATTCCTGAAGAGGAACAAAAGGAATTGATAGAAAGAATAATGAATAATGATTCGCTAATTCCTGTTCGAATATATTTCAGTTTTTATCTGATGCAGGCAATGAAGAAAGTTGGAATGGGTGATATGTATCTCGAAAACCTGCAACCCTGGGAAACCATGATCAAACAGGGATTGACAACATTTGCAGAACATCATCTTGAAGGAAGGTCCGATTGTCACGCATGGAGCGCACATCCGTGTTTTGATTTCCTGGCAACAGTATGTGGCATTGAAGCTGCCAGGCCGGGATTCAAGTCCATTAAGATTGCTCCGAACCTGGGACAACTTAATAAGGTTACAGGATCAATGCCTCATCCTGAGGGGGAGATTCATGTTGACCTGACCAGGAAAGGAGAGGATGGACTGACTGGAATTGTTTATATTCCGACGAACCTGTCAGGTAGCTTTCATTGGGATGGGAGGGTGATCAATCTGAAGGGTGGAAGACAGTTTATCGAGTTTTGAAGAGCCGATTTTTTTTTATGTGAGTCCTCATTTGAGACTTTAATTATTTGATGTCTCAAAATGAATTGTAATTCAGCGGAAGATATAACTATCTGAAATCAGTTGTTTAGATTTATTAATCAAACTATTTTCAGTATCTCCCATACAAACGCACGTACGCCTATCTCTTTATTAATTTCATCCAGTTTTTTTACTGCATCCAGCAAAATATCGACTTTTTCATCTTCTACAACAGTAATGATCGCTGAATTCATTTCCGGCCAGGTATGAGTTCCTTGACGGGGCAACCCATCTATTGTACCCCTTCCTTTTACATCCTCCCATTGACTATATCCACGAATTTCTAAATTATCGAGCAGGTATTCTACTCGTTCGGTATTTGCCTGGTTGTATACGATCATTACAGCTTTCATGTGATCATGCATTTTGTGTTGTTAATTCTTTCTCAATTTGATTTTTTCTGCTATCAAGGAACTTATATTTCGCCAGAACCTTTTCTTTCTTATGACGTACCATCCATCTTCCGAGAATGGCATAAAAAACAGGTACCATGATCAGTGTAATGAATGTGGATACGATCAACCCTCCAATTAATGATAACCCCATGGGACTCCAAATCTCTGAACCTTCCCCCGTACTCAGAGCAAGCGGTGTCATGGCCAGTATTGTAGTAAAGGCTGTCATTAATACAGGACGCAACCTTGATTTTCCTGAAAGTGTAATTGCCTCATATAACTCATGTCCCCTGTCGCGTAACAGATTTGTATAATCGACAAGTACAATACCGTTTTTAACCACAATCCCTACAAGTAACACCGCTCCCAATGCAGCAATAACACTTAAAGTCGTATTGGTAAGGTAAAGCGCAATAATAACACCTGTGAAAGCAAATGGAATTGAGATCATAATAATAGCCGGCATGATAAATGATTCAAACTGTGAGGCCATTACAAGATAGACAAGAATAAGACTCATCAATAGCAATAAAGCCAGATCCACAAAAGCCTCCTCCATATCTTCAAATGCACCACCAACACCAATCATCATTTCAGGAGGAATTTCAATGTTATTCACTTCCGCCTGTATCGATTCTGCAAGTTCACCCAGGGATACTCCCGAGGGCACCGCTGTAACTGTTACCAATCTTTCACGGCGCTTCCGTTCAATATTTGGAGGTGACCAGTATTCATCAATGCTGGCCAGTTCACTCAATTTAATTCGCTGTCCGATTGGATTAACTATTGTAATATTTTCAATGTCGGTTATGGAATTCCTGAAGTTTTCTTTCAGCCTGATAATGATATCATATTCTTCTCCTTCTTCCCGAAAAAGGGTAGCAGTCATTCCTGCGACCTGATTTCGTATTGACATGGAAACCGTGGCTGTATTCAGGCCATGTTGAGAGAGTTTTTGCTGGTCAAGGATAATTTTTAACTCGGGTTTATCTTTTTCACGGCTGATCTGAATATCCCGGGCCCCTGGGATTAATTCTATCCTTTGAGCTACTTCAGTGGCCAGCTTGTTGGTATTATCAAAATCATATCCAAATATCTCAACCGCCACATTGTTTTCTGATCCCATCCCCATTCCTGAACTCGAAGTTGCTACAGTATAATTGATAACCTCCGGGAATTGACTTAATTGGTCACGGAAATCATCTGCTATGGTCCAAACGTCACGTTCACGTTCATCCACATTAAGGAGCCTCATGGTGAAATTTATTATATTAGATCCTGTTTGGGAAAACAGGCTGAACATGGTTCCTTCATCATCAGATCCTGCCGATTCAGCATATACGATGACTTCAGGATATCTTTCCTCGATGATTTTTTCAATTTTTTTAGCGGTCTTTAAGGTTTCTTCAACACGCAAACCGGTTTGAAGTTCAATGGTAGCCATAACCCTGCTTTCATCCGCTTCAGGTAGAAAATCACCACCTACCTTGCCCGCAAGCATCATTGATGTTATAAAAATGAGAAATGCAAAAACAGACACTATCAATTTATGACGAAGGGCCCATTTGAGGGTATTAATATAAAGAGATTCAATGGCTTCAAAAACTTTGCGGAAAGTGCGATCATATGATAAAAGCCGCGTCTTCTTTTTCTTATATCTTAACCTCAGAAGTTTTGAACTCAACATAGGTGTCAGGGTTATTGCAGTTAATGTTGAAGTGACAACGGTTATGGTAACAATCCATCCTAATTGCTTGAATAATACACCCGTCATTCCTGAAATCAGGGTTAAGGGGAAGAAAACAGCAACAATTACAAGCGTTGTAACTATCACAGCAACCCATACCTCGTTAGTAGCGTAAATAGCTGCCTCGCGTGGAGTGCTTCCCCGGTCAACATGTGTGCTGATGTTTTCAAGTACTACAATGGCATCATCCACCACCATACCAATAGCAATAGATAAAGAGGTTAGTGATATGATATTAATTGAATTATCCGTTAAAAAAAGATATATGAAAGATACAATCAGGGATATTGGAATAGTTAGTACAATAATTAACGTAGCCCGCCATCGACCAAGAAAAAACAATACCACCAGCACAACAAATACAAAAGCATACATTAATGTCTTTGAAAGGTTATTGATACTTCCTTTAATGAAATCTGAAGTATCCATTATGGTGGAAATTTTAACATCAGGTGGAAGAGTCGCTTTTAGTTCTTCCATTTTCGCAGTAACATCCCGGGCTATTTTTACAGTATTCACACCGGATTGTTTCATAATAAACAATCTCAAGCCAGGTTTCCCATTTATCTTTTCTTCTATGGTAAGATCCTTAATAGTATCACGAACGACGGCAACATCTCTGAGATATATTGATTTTCCATTCTGGTTTCCAACAACAATATCATTCAACTGTTCACTTTCTGTGAATTCTCCCTCAACTCTGAGTTGATAATCCATTTGTCCCATACGTACATTACCTGAGGGTGTATTCAGGTTTTCAGCCCGGATTATACCTCCGATTTGTTCCACTGTAAGATTGTATGCATCCAGCCTGGAGGGATTTACATCCACGTAGATCTTTCGTCTGGGTACACCCATTAAACCAATGGAAGCAATCCCATCTATACGGTTTAATGGATTTATGATCTTTTCATCCAGTATTTTTTCAATTCCAGGATAACTTTCTTCAGCTGTAACGGCATAAAATACTACAGGGATCATAGTGAAATTAAACTTGAATATGACCGGATTCTCACAATCCTCCGGCATATAATCTTCAATCATATCGATAGCATCCCTGATGTCGTTCGCCGCTTCATCAAGGTTAGACTCCCACTCAAATTCAAGACTGACAATTGAAAGATTATCATAGGAAACCGAGGTGATCTCCTTAAGATTATCAACGGCATTTAATTGATTTTCCAGCAACCTCGTTACATTATTTTCAATATCATTTGCGTTTGCCCCAGGGTAAGATGTCATCACAGAAATGTAGGGTGGTTCCATTTCCGGGTAAAGATCGATTGGTAATTGAATTAAAGAATAAAAACCAATTACCAGAAGCGCAGCAAAAATCATCAGGGTTGTGATAGGGCGACTGACGGCACTTTTATAGATACTCATAATCTAATGTCTTAATTTGATCAAATTAAATATTATTTACGACCTTAATAGGAGCATTAT
>JBHOSY010000135.1:0-13326 GCA_042584165.1 Bacteroidota bacterium
ATTTAATACTGATCATTTTGATGTTTGCCGTTATTTCATGTAAAAATAATACATCAAAAGAAAAAAATGTTGTAGTTCAGTTATCCATTGAAGAATTTCACAATGCTGCTCTTAATGGTGATATAGTAAAAATTAAAGAAGGATTAAAATCTGATATTAAGTTTAATGCTACTGATATGGATGGTAAAAATGCATTAATGTTAGCAGCATTTAACGGCCATACCGAAATTGTAAAATTATTAATCAAAAAGGGAACAAAAGTCAACAATAAAGATAGTACAGGCCGTACGGCATTGATGTATGCATCAACCGGTCCCTCGCCTACTTTTTTATTATTGATATAAAGCTCAACAATCGCAGTCATATTTTTAGTGTTAGCTTTATAAACTGCTTTCATTTCAACTTCCCCTTTAGGTATAGAAATATCAGAAACTACTTGATACCTAACTTCATTAAAAGCATTGTATTCATAGTACAACTTATTATTCTTAACAAAGAAAGTGTATCCGCCATAAATCCCTCCAGTGGCTACCAATACTCCATTTGTGTTATCCGTGGTTATGGTAGCATAGGCAGTTATACTATGATTGCGATTTTTAACGGGTGGTGAATAAGCATCAGGAATGCGGATAGCACCCGGTGGATAGTAGATAAATTGATCCCGTTTTGGAACATATACTTCATTGGCCTTTTTTAAACGAGCAATCATATCGTCATACAGGGGATAGACATTGTATTTATAAGCTTCTTTTTCAAACTCAGCTTTCAGTTCTTCCAGTTTTTCAGGATATTCTTCAGCTAAATTTTTGCTTTCAGAAAAATCTTCAACAACGTTATACAATTCCCATTCATCTTTTGAAAAATCGAAGGTAGCGTTGGCATTCCATGGCATTCGCCTTCCGTGAATGGTAACTGCTTTCCACCCATCAATTACCATGGCTCGATTACCAAATAACTCAAAATACTGGCGAGTATGTTGCCCCTCTGCATTTGCATCGTTGAAAGTATAAACCATGCTTGTACCATCCATCTCCATTTGCTTAACGCCATCCACCTCATCTTGAAATTGAATCCCGGTTGCTTCCATAATTGTAGGTCCAATATCAATAATGTGTGCGAATTGATTTCTAATACCGCCTTTTTCTTTAATCCCTTTTGGCCAATGCACAATCAATGGATCGGTTTGACCACCTCTATGTGTAATTTGTTTAAAGTATTTGAAAGGAGTATTTCCAGCCCAAGCCCAAGCCGCATGATAATGGTTATATGTCTCTTCTTGGCCCCATTGGTCAATCCTCTTTTTGTTCTCTTCTAAACTCGTACGAGCGATGCCATTGAAGAAAAGCATTTCATTATGCGAACCCGATAAACCGCCTTCTCCACTTGCCCCATTGTCAGAAGTCACCATAATCAATGTATTGTCTAGTTTCCCTAATCGCACGAGTGTTTTTATCATTCTGCCAATTTGCTCATCAACATGCGCCAATTGCCCTGCAAAGGCTTCCATTTGCTTAGCATATACTTGTCTTTCATCTTCACTTAAACCCTCCCATGCAGGCAGCTCATCCATTCGCTCAGTCAATTTCGTATTGGAAGGGTACAATCCCATTTCCATTTGATTGGCATAAATCAATTCTCTTGCTTTATCCCAACCCATATCAAATTTTCCCTTAAAACGATCAATATATTCTTGAGGAGCATGGTGTGGTGCATGCATGGCTCCCGGTGCCCAAAACATAAAAAATGGCTTATCAGCGTCTAAAGACACATGGCCTGTTAGATAATGAATGGCCTTGTCTGCAAGGTCTTCTGATAAATGATAATCGGGATCGTTTTTAGAAGGCTCAACGGGTTCATGCCCTGCATACATCAGAGGTGTGAAATTGTTTGCATCAGCACTCATAAAGGTATAGGTGTGTTCAAAACCATCTTGTGTAGGCCAATACGTAAAAGGCCCGTTTTGATGAACAGAAAATGTAGGTGTATGATCCCATTTGCCTAAGGCATAAGTACCATAGCCTTCGTCTCGAGCCAATCTTGCTACCTCTTGTGCACTATAAGGCACACGTCCGGCATAACCAGGAAATCCCATAGCACTTAGGGCATGGGAGCCCAAACCTATCGAATGATGGTTTCTTCCGGATAGAATAGAAGCTCTAGATGGGGAACACAAAGCAGTTGTATGAAAATTAGAATAACGAAGACCATTATCCGCCAACTTATCAATATTAGGAGTTGGTGTTAAGCCACCAAAAGATCCTATCTGTGCGTAGCCAACATCGTCTAATAATAATACTAACACATTGGTTTCCTCACCAGTATAGGTTTTGTTCTTAGGCCAATCCTCAACCGAATCTTCATACTTCGGTGCAATTTTCCCTTTAAAATCACCCATTCGAAAATCTTCACTAGATGTATCTGGACTCGTACACGAACCCAGGGCGAAAATTCCAATTAAGATAATACCAAATAGTTTTTTCATAATGTTAGTTTTTAGTATTTAATTATGCTTTATTAAATTTAATAATGTTTTTTTCATTTTCAATTAATTAAATATTAATCATCCAATTCAAATGGATAAATAATATTCCTATGTTTGTAAGTCCGCGATGCCATCGGCAAAGCTAATGTGCTTTTCTTTGTCATCTCACTTGGCCTTCTCTATATCCGGCAGGATCCAGGACTGGTCGAAGAATCTCTCTGTCGGAGAATAGAGACGGAAGTACGGGAACCAGGATCTGCCCGCCACCGTCTGCACCCAGTTTTTCTCCTTACCTTTAGGGGCTTCCGGGCCGAAGTAGAGGTCAATCGAGCCGTCGGCATTGGTGAGCAATTCCATGCGTGAATCACGGTCCGCCAGTTTTGTTTCGTTATCGATCGGACAGCGTGAGGAAACGTCGTATACAGTCAAAGACCAGAAGGCTGCTGCAGGAACATCGGCGGGGACGTGCAGTTTGTAACTCTGGGCGCCGTCGAGCCAGTCCTTATCGCTATCGAGATAAGAGGCTAGATACTTCTGTCCCCAACCGGGCTTTTGTGAATTCATCGCGGGGCCATTGGTCAAAGCTTCGTAGAACCAGGCGGCGCGGCCGTCGAGGGCGTCGTAGTTTTCCCAGCGCTGATCGGCTGGCGAAGTTGTGGCGATTTCCCAGGCACTGCCTTCGCGATAGATCGATGCTTTGATACGCGGATTATAGAAGTCGTTAGCTTTGGCCATCGCTTCACCAACCAATGCGGCTTCGGTTAAAATCTTCTTCTGGGATTCCGTCGGATTGAAAGCCTTGCCTTTCTCAATGCCCAGAGGTTGCAGCATGGCGTGGAAAAAACGGTCGCGTTCGTCCACCACTTCGCGGTTGAGGATATCGGCCAGGCGCTCAAAGTAAGTAAGACCCCTCGGCTGAACTGCGATGCCTGGGAGGCGCTGGCCGCCCATGCGCAGAACTTTGGTCGGACGAGGATTGTCCCGGTCTTTGTAAGGATAAGCTTTGACCGCATTTAGCAGTTTGTTGCGGACTGCCGTATCCGGGCTCATGAGGCGCACGCCAAACATGAAATTGTTGGTTGTTGCTTCCACTATTTTATAGCCTTGCACTGCTGGAGCTTTTGTACCTGGTGCATGAACGAGATATTTTCCCGCGCCGTCGATGTAGAGGAATTGTATCTGCCATATATTGGTCATCATTCCCCGAACCTCCCCTTCAGGAATTTCTATTACCATCGGACCGCTTTTCTGTAGATCAACAAAAGAGGTCATATAAGGTGTCGTCATATTGGCCGTGAGAATCCCAAGCTTGGACTGATGGTCTGGGTAGTAGACGATATCGCCTATCTGAGCTCCCAGAGTATGTTCAAAATTCCATTGCCACTGCGCCATGCTGATCATGGGAATAGCCCAGAGATAAGCCTGAGTGGCACGCTGGAAGTCCATTTCATTGAAAAGTATTTTGCGGGTTTCATGCGTCGGGTAGCCGTTGGCAAAGTCATGGGTAAAGCTCAAGTCGCCGATGCGGGTCTTGATGGTTTCCGGTTGAGCATAAGTACCTATACTTAGCACGAGGACAAGTACAAGAAGTACGTAGTATTTTGTTTGTTTCATAATTTTTCTCTTTTAGGGTTATTTTACTTTTTCAATATCGGGTAGCACCCATTTGAGATCGAAGTGATCTTGAGTAGGTCCGTATAGACGAAAATAGCTGAACCAACCTTCGCCGGGATTTGTAGGGATCCAGTTCTTCTCTTTGCCCTTCGGCGCTTCAGGACCGAAGTAGATATCGACTGAACCATCCTCGTTCCTGTCCACGTCCATGCGCGATGATTTGTCTGCGATTTGTTGCTCATTTTGAATCAAGTAACGAGTATCGTTATGATAAACAGTCACCGACCAAAACCGTGCAGCCGGAGGATTCTTTGGGACGTTCAGTTTGTAGTTCTTTGCGCCATCAAGCCATTCCCCGTCACTGTCTTTGTATCCACCCAGATACGCAGAACCAACCCCTGGAGTAGTGCTCTTCATGCCTTTTGACGTCGTCAGCGCTTCGTAGAACCAAGCCGCACGTTCATCCAATTCGAAATAGCCCGGCTGACGCTGGGTAATGCCAACGGCAATGGCGTTGCCCCATTTACTTCCCTTAGCATAATGCGCCACATCCAATTCATTGTTCCAATCAAGCGCCTTGGTCATCGACTCTCCGACCAAGGAAGCTTCCTGCAGCAATGCAACCATTTCAGGCGTTGGCTCAAACGGCTTACCTTTTTCTATTCCTAGATCCTTCAGAAAGGCCATCATGAAACCATCACGCTCATGCATGGGTTCTTGGTTAATGATCCAAGACAGACGCTCCCAGTAGCCTAAACCTCTTGGCTGGCTTGAACTCCATTGACGACCGCCTGGAGCCTCAATAAGCGTTTGTCTTGGAGTTTTACGTTCAACATAGGGGTATAAACGAATGCCTGAGGCCATTTCGGCTTTCCGCTTGGGATCAGTCTCTAAAATACGAAGAAGTGCGAAAGTGTTATTATTGACAGAACGAACAATCCTGTAACCTTTAGTGTCATCGGGTTCTTTCTGGTCAGGGCCCAAAACCAAAAACTTGCCGCCCTTGCCTTTATTAGGCCCAGGGACACCGAAATCTACCACCGGGCGTTGCCACATATCGTTTAAGAATCCCGCCGCAGCACCTGCTGGTATCTCGACTATCCATGAGCCTTGGGATAGATTTATCCACGACACAAGGTAATCTGTGGTTGCATTGGCCGTGATACCGAAAGACAAATCCTCGTATGTATTGAGACGCATGAGCTGACCGTATTCCATATGCAAATTTTCTTTAAAGGTGAAAACAAAATCAGCCATGGAAACGATTGGTAATGCCCAAATGTAGGCTTGCGTTGCACGGTGAAATCTCCGTGCTTCACGCAATTTGTCTGTGGTTTCTTGAGTTGGAAAACTATTCTCAAAAACCAGTTTACCGATTCTCGTGTTGTGTGTCTCCATTTTATCTTGTGCAGAAGCACCTGTACTTAGCACGAGGACAAGTACAAGAAGTAGGTAGAATTTTGTTTGTTTCATAATTTTTAATTTTATTGTTTTCATAATTTATCAATATTTAAATATTAATCATCCAATTCAAATGGATAAATAATATTCCAGTCGTTTTTCATATCGATTACTGTCCATCCTTTTTCCATAGCTTCATCTAGTCCTTTGTCTAATTTTCCTATATGAGATTTCCTGTCATAAGCCCATTCCCTAACAGAATCAGTATGATGCACATAAAGCATAAAACTTTTCAATTCATTTGAAGCTGCCCAACGCATCATTTGCAAATCTCCATCAGAATTTCCAGAAGCGAAAACAGGTTTGCGTCCAATAAATCTATTTATACCCTCAGGCTTTCCTTCTTTATCATCTATAAAATCAATTTCCGGTAATCTTTTAATAATAGGATTTCCGTTATTGTAATTATATTCAGTTTTTATACTACTCCCTATCACTTGATCCCGAGGAATTCCATAGGCCTCTTCAACCCAAGGGCGCATGAATTCTATTCCTCCACCAGAAACAATAAAAGTTTTAAAATCATTAGCTTGTAAATATGCTATTAATTCAAGCATTGGTTGGTAAATCATTTCTTTGTATAATTTACCTGTTTTGGGATGCTTTGCAGTAGATATCCAATTGTCAACAATTATTGCAAATTCATCAGTGCTCATCCCGGCATGTGATGTCATTACTAGTTTCACAAGTCCTTTTTTACCTGAATGCAATATTGCTTCAAAATCGTCATTTACAGCCGCCTGAAACAATTCATCATTTTCCCATTCCGGATGGCTTGGAGCCATAGCTTTAATTTGATCTATGGCAAATTTAATCTGGAAATAATAAGGTTGTTCCGACCAAAGATTTCCGTCATTATCAAATGTTGCTATTCTATCTTTAGGTTCTATATATTCATTACTATTTACATTAGTAACCAATTCTACAAAATCAATTATACTTTGTTTAGTTTGGGTTTCATTCCATGAAGTTAAGGGATCTGTTTTTACTTGCTCGTTGTAAGTATTACAAGACATTAATAGTAATACAATTCCTAAAATTAATATTATTTTTTTCATTTCTTATTCAATTAGAATTTCACTGTCTCAAACTTCTTCTCCAGTGCTGTTCCTTTATAAACAATGTCTTTGGCAGTGTTACCATTTAATTTAGGATTTGGCCCATAATAACGGAAAATTAAATAATAACCCTCATCAGTTACTGGCATCCAATAAGTTCCATCTTTAGGATCCTCTTTGCTAAAAGTAAAAGTTACATTATCATTCTCATCAGGCTTTGTATTAAAAGCATTGTAAGCCTGAATATTATTTCCGCCAATTGTTGCAGGATCGAGAGGTAAAAAAGTATTAGCACCATATCTAGTCACCGACCAGAATAAATCAACACCAGGTGTAAAAGGTACCGTTATTGAGAAAGAGCCATTGGCTCCAGCCAATCTTGTTCCTTCCGAATTAACTGGTATCTGCTGATAGTATGCATGGCGAACTGGAAAACCAAGGTGACCTAGTAAAGTTCCTGATGCCCTGAATTTGTGGCTCCCTCCTGCTGGATCATCCACAGCTTCGAACATTCCAACATTACCGCTAACCCCACCAGCTTGCATAAAGGCTTTTATACTTTCGAAGGTTGCTTCATGAATTTCAGGAGTATACTTCTCGGCAGCCTCAGCCATTAATGCTTCTGTTTGAGGATAAGGAATAGAATTATCAATCACATATTGAATAATATCGGTCGTGCTCTCCAAGTTAACTTTGTCAGGGTCGCTTACCGTACCTTCAATACTTGCCTGCCTTCTGATGTTATCTGCTTTTTCCTCTCCCTCTATATCAAACGATTGGGTCCTTAAAAAGACAAAGGGGTACATTGAATTTGTACGAATTACTGCTTTCCCTTCCGGTAGTTCACCATCGTAATTAACATGTGCAATAACATATTGCTGTGCTTCAGGTCCTGTTACCTCGGCAAAAATGGCATGATGCTCCATATCAAAAACCTCGAGACTCGAATAGCGATCATCTCGTGCCGGAGTATTAACTACAACCGGGCCATTTCTTAAATCTGCAACAGCTTTTGAATAGAAATGATCCAGGGCAGGAGTAATTACAAAAGACTCATAATTTGCTATTTTCGGATGATCGAAGGTGTTAAATCCAATTTCATCAATATGCTTTAATTGTAAAGACATGTGGTGAACAATCTTATAACCCACATACTGCCAGTCAGGCAGATCCTGAGTGACTTCAGTAGTTTCTTTTTGTTCAGAAGCAACCTCCTCTTTCTGGCCGCTAGCACAACCAGCAAGAATGATTGCAAGGGCAATAAAAATAAATAGGTAGTTGAGTTTTTTCATTGTAAGTTTTTTTAAAGAAAATAGTACATTTATTAAAGTTATATTTTGTCAAATGTTAATGAGATGACATATCTGGAAATTTTTCCTATTGTTAATATTAATTTTACTAGGATTAAAACACTTCATTAATACCAAGGTAGAACCCGGAAGATCCATATTCGCCAATTGCATAATCCAGAGCCAGATTAGCACGTGAGGCCTTATTTATCATAACTCTTAGGCCTACACCATAGCCGATGTCTATATATTCAAATAAACCGATATCCCCCAAATTGTTGCTTACCGTACTGAAATTGGTAAACAGAACCATACCAAAGGTTTCTTTAGTTTTCTGTAATGGGATACGATATTCAACTTCTCCATACATCATATTTTCACCCCTGAACCTCCCTGTGTATAAGCACGGCCTGATCTGCCAAATTGATCCCATCCCACAGCCGGAAGATCCAGATAGGGTACATCGCCACTTGTTACAAACCATCCATAAGTCCAGAATCCAATCAAATGTCTTGGTCTTTCCTGATCAAGGTGAATATAATCACGGTACTCATACCAGAGTATTGAAGAACTTTTGTCGCTTCCAAAGAAAGTTGGATTTATCCTTAGGTTTATAAATGCATACCTTCCCTTGTAGGGATTAATCGCGTTATCCCGGCTGTCATACATCCCATTTAAGGAAACTCCGGAAGTAGTATATTCAGTAGAGCTGAATCCGGTTGAGGTATTATATGCATAATGACTTGTAATAGAGTCACTATCCAATTTCAATAGATTATCGTTGATTTTTGAGTGATTGTCATAATGAAATCCCAATCCAACATAAAAATAGGAGTCTTTCATTCGCTTCAGCAATGTTTGATGGAACCGGAAATAGTTAAACTCCATCATCTGTGCATCAGGGATTGGTTTTGAAAAAAGATCATCAGAGTATTCAATACCAACTCCAATTGGTTTTGCAGACTGGGGTCCGGTCCCAAGACCGTAGGTTGGTTGTGAAGTAATAAAATAACGCCAGTCACCCAACATTATCCAATTATCTCCCGAAAGCATAACCGTGGATTTTGCTGTCAGTATAAGCTGCTTCTTGGTGGTATATATTACTGTCCCTAAAGCTGAAGAAATCCGGGTATTGCTTTTATCACCCATATACCATGTTGCTCCGGGTGCTAAACCATACATAAAACCATTACTCGGATTTGAAGCAATTACCGGTAGAGGGATGAAAGTTATTTTCTTCTCTTTCTTTTCTTTCTTCTCTTTTCGGGATTCGTTTGCCTCTTCCTGTGCAGATAAATTACAAACTATGACCAATGAAAGAAGGGTAATGGTTAAATGATATTTCATTCTTTGTAGATTTTATATAATGCTGGTGCTATTTTCAACTCTGTATTAAATTATCTTCTGCGCCCCCTGGTTCCTGATCGGGTAGGTGGTGCCGAACGGGTTGGTTTGCTGTAACTGCTTCGTGATGAACCACTCCACGATTGTTGATGACTCTGTGTAGCCCGGTGCTGATTATAACTCGACCTGGAAGTAGTGGTTCCGGGTTTCCGTTGACTGGAAGAGGGAACATTTGTCCGGGTCTGTGTGTTCCTATTTGCCTGGTTTACATTCTGATTGGCCCTTTGGGTATTTCGGTTTACATTCTGATTGGTCCTTTGAGTATTTCTGTTCACATTTTGGTTAGACCTTGTTCCAGTCATGTTAATATTCTGGTTTGCGTAAACATTCCGGTTGATATTCACATTAGTGTTCCTGTTAACATGGACATTAACAGATTGATGGAAACTTGTATGGGAATAGGGATGCCTGTGATAGTGACGGTGATAATGAAAACTCAAATGGACATATGTATTGGGGTAGTGAGCATGGTGCCATCCGACATAATAGGGTGAAGGCATCCCGATAAATACTACTGCCCCTCCCGGACCATAATAAAATCCGGTGTGGTAATACCAGGGAACCGGTGTCCAGATCGGTGTTGAATACCAGTACGGATAACCAAACCAATATGGATAGTGATGCACTACATGCACTTCCGATTCAGAAGCGACCGGTTCCTTAACATTTTCTATACCATTGTCTTCAGCATACTGTTCAGCAGCTGCAACCATCTCCTGGTAAGCTTCCGGGTCTTCCTTTAATTGCTCCTGGTAATCTGCCAGTTCCTCAGCATTCTGTCGAGCCAGTTCCAGACTATAGGCATTTGCTTTTTCGACCAGAGTTCCTGGACTATTCCTGTATGCCTCACCAATCATAATCGTCAGGTTAAGATTATCTACAAGAAGAGTAAGGGCTTCAGGAAATTTAATTAACCTGTGGGCAGCTTCCTTTGTTTCTTCTGGATATCCTGCAATCAGATCCTGAAATCCTTTTTTGATATTGATCGATAACTCATTTATCTTCTCAAGTGTTGCGTATTGGGAACGTCCGAAATCCAATGCCGTTTCATGGATATCTTCCGGATATTCCTTCAGTAGCTCAGAAATTTCAGTTTTCGACTTTTTACCTCCGCTTATTAATCCTTCAATGAGTCCAGGATACCGTATCAGCTCATAAAATTTTTCCTGGTCTTCTCTCTCAAAACCTGCAATCAAATTTTGAAATTTTGTTTGTGATTTTGTTTGTCCTGCATCGAGGGAAACCAGGATCTGGGGATATTTACACAACTCAAATATTGCCAGCCTATCCTCTTCAGGGTAGAGGGCAAGTGCTTCAAGTGTAACTGTATCTTCTTCAGATAACTCCCTTGGAAAGAGTTTTTCATTCTGTGCACGGAGATCACAATACGGAAGAAAAACTATTATGCATAATAGAACGCCAAAGGATCTTTTAATTTTTTTAATAACTATTTGAATCAAATTTTTAATAGGAATTTCGCTGCGACAAGATTTGTGATTTAATTAGATTTAGCAATATTACAAATTATCAACCCTATATAGGCATTAAATGTTTAAAATTATATTTGTTAATTTAAATATGAAACTCTGTAAATTGAGTAACAATGCCATTAATGTCACATCCAAAACCTAAGTCATGCCTGAGGTTAGTCAGTTAGCATTCGGGTAATCTTCTTATTTAAAAACTAATTCATCATAAACAAAAATTTTGAGTTATTAAAATAAAAACATTTTACCATGAGTATGAAGCAAAAAGGAAAACACATAACAAAAAGCCTTTGGAATTGTTGGATATGTATGCCGTATTACGACATGGATGATGTAATGATTGATGAGATTATCCAGGAGACGATTATATAAGCATAACTTATGATATAGGTATCGTGCAGAATTATGTAAGCCCCAAGTAAACACCAGGCTTCAAAGGCTGGTCTGTTCCACCAGAATGATAGAGTGGAATGTAGTGCCATTCAATTTACCATTTTTGTACAAATCCTTTTTACAAGTGGAATTAATAATTTGTGTTTTTAGTTTGAATATGAAAAATCCCATATATTAAAGCGGGATTTAGATAGAATACTGAAATTCGGTTTAATATGAAAAGATACATCACCTCGGTTTTAACTTTCCTGATATCATTCAGCAGCCTGCCTGGTCAAATATACTCTAACAAAGTATCTCAACCTTCAGACCTTGAAGAAATGGATAGTGTGATAACGAAAAAGTACAATTACTTGTTACCAATCTGGGGAGAAAAGGCAATTGAGGCTGGTTTCGATATTCCATATTCAGCTGGAATTGGTGTGAATTACTTCTGGCAGGAATCTGAGATGGTAATCAACAACCTTAATGTAGGATTCAACAATTCGAAAAGGTATAACCTTGATGAGATTGTGAGATTTAATGATGTTATAGCCTCAACAAGTATTGTAAATGTTCGTCCCGATATCTGGCTTTTTCCCTTTCTAAATGTTTATGGAATTTTCGCTGTTTCCCAAATATCAACATCGGTTGATTTTAGCGTCTACACACCAACGCAGGGTTCACCTGCAAAACTTTTTGATTATAGTACTTCAGCATCTTTTAGTGCAACTTCCACTGGTTTTGGACTTACTCCTACAATGGGAATACGAGGTGGATGGATAGCTCTGGATATGAATTTAACATGGTCTGATATTGAAGGTTTGAAAAATCCTGCATTCAGCTTCGTTTTTGGTCCAAGATTAGGCAAATCATTTCAACTTCGTAAACCTGAAAGTAATATTGTATTATGGGTGGGAGGCTTCAGGGTGAAACTCAATACAGATACAGATGGATCACTTGCATTTAATGATTTGATCGAAACGGAAACACTGAATCAAAAAATTTCAGATGGTATTGTTGAGGTAGAAAACCGGCAGAATGAATTAGACACATGGTATAATGGATTAACGCCCGCTGAGAAGGCACAGAGCACGGTTGAGTACACTACTAAAACTACGGCATTGGATGCTGCTCAGACCATCCTGTTCAGAACATCTGATGCATTGTCCACCATCGAAAATTCGACTGTTCAGTATGATCTGGATAAAGAGCCCCAAGATAAATGGAACTTTATAATTGGTTCGCAGTACCAATTGAACAAACATTGGATGCTCAGGGCTGAAGTTGGATTCCTCAGGAGCCGTAGCCAGGTGATTACCGGAATTCAGTACCGATTCAGATTATGAGAAATTCACTGGATACTGTAATTGTATATCAAATTCAAAATTGGTCTTGATAACAAAATGCACCATAATGCAGAATTGTATCGTTGGGTACCTAACCTATTTTATTACAAATGATGAGATCATTTTCGGAAATGTAAAAGGAAAGATACTTCCCAGATCGCCAGCTTAATTCTGTGCAGAAATATCCTTTCCTTTAACAGGGATAGAAAAATTAATTGAAAAGATAGAATTATTCTGACTTTTCCCGTCATTGTTTTTGAGGGTATCAATGAAACCTATTGTATACCTTACTCCAATTCCCAATCCTTCTCCCTTGGACAATCTGTAACTTAGTCCTGATGCCATCCCCAGATCCAACTGTTTTAATTCCTCGGTAATAACATTTTCATAGGTCAGTCCATCTCCAATGTCATCTGAATGGAAAATATCGCGAGCTTTTTTTAGTAGGCTTACCTGAGGGCCGGCTTCAAAATATACCTGATTGAATATCCTGTACTTAAACAATAAAGGAACTGAAATATAACTCATTTTTCTGGTCACATCAAATAGATCAAGGTTATCATCCAGGTCTGTATACCCGGTTTCATATGTGGGGAAATTATCTGTTCCAACATTTAATACTGGTAACACAGAAGGATAAAATGAAAACCGGTCTGATATCCGAATATTGAAAAAAGGACCAATATTCAATCCTAATTTCATTTCTGAATTCGACGTATTAATCAAGGTAGAATAATTCATACCAACATTAATTCCAAATTCCACATTGGGCGTATTTAACTTATCCCCAAAAACGATTGCAATCAGTAC
>JBHOSY010000136.1:0-13245 GCA_042584165.1 Bacteroidota bacterium
GGGTGCTGAAGCCCGGTGGGGGTATCGCTTGTTTTGGACAGCCTGTGGTTAAGGATTACTCACCTGATCCAATAGATCTGCAAAAACTTGCTGATGAATGGGCCACCTTGAAAATCAAGGAACCTGAAATTATCAGCAAAGAGGACAAATGGATAATGTTTACCCGGTTACATTTGGCCGGTGCGGGAGGCTGGACGCATCAGTACGCTGATCCGGCAAATACTTCTTGTTCTGATGATAAGCTGGTTATGGCTCCCTTCAGCACGCTATGGTACGGTTCCCCCGGTCCACAGTTAATACCTGACAGACATGCCAGGGCATCTTCGCCTGTTGCCCTTGACGGAAAACTTATTGTTGAGGGTGAAGATGTTATAATGGCATACGATGCTTATAACGGCACATTGCTGTGGGAAAGAAAAATCAAGGGGGCAAACAGAGTAAGAGTGGATGCGGATGGAGGCAACATGGCCATAAACCATTATGGATTATTCGTGGCAGTCAATGATATGTGTCTCCAATTGGATACCGAAACAGGGGAGACTGTTCAGACCTTTCATTTACCTCCAGCATGGAAGGGAAAACCACGGCGCTGGGGTTATATTGCTGTAAAAGATAACATCCTTTTCGGATCTGTGGCTAAGCCCTTAAATCAAGAATATGCTGAGATTTTGGGTGAAATAATTAAGAAAGATGGGAGCTGGATAGAAAGGGAGGAACTTGCACCAACAGAGGCAATGTTAGCTGCGTATTATAAACACATGATATCTGAAAACGCTGAAGAAGTCGAAATGGCAATGCAAAGGGATGGCACAAAATGGAGATCCATTACTGATTTCCCTGACTGGAACCCAGGTATCAGGGATCTAACTAGTACCTCTAAAAGGATAATGTCAAGTGATGGAATATTTGCTGTTAATATTGAAACAGGCAATATACTTTGGACACATCAAGGTAAAGAAATTGCACAAATAACCATTTCGATGGGAGATAATGACCTTTATTTTGCAGAAAACGCCGTTTCTTATGCACAAAAGCAAAAAGCTCTGAATGAAAAACAAAGAAATATACAAAAAGGAAATTGGGAAGAGTTCGGTATTGAATTGGGCCTCGATGAGGCTGATATAAGAATAGTGTATTCACTTGATATTTTATCGGGAAAGAAGAAATGGGAAAAAGCAATTGATCTTTCGGGTTGTGGAGATGATATGACCGCATCTGGTTATCATAACGGTGTTTTGCTGTTTTTCGGAAGTTATGGGCTTCATGATAAATGGAGATTCCCGGCAGGAGAGTTGAAATGGCACAGGATAACAGCTGTATCAGCTGAAAATGGCGATTTGATGTGGTCTCGTCCTTTAAATTACATGGTACGCCCTCTGATAATTAAGGATGAAATAATTATTGAACCCCGCAAATGTGATCTCTATACTGGGGAAATTAAAACCCGTGTCCACCCTGTTACGGGGAAACAAGTACCCTGGGAGTTTTATCGGCCAGGCCATACATGTGCTGCTACTTCGAGCACTGAAAATTGCCTTTTTTACCGTTCTTACAATAGTGCTTATTACGACCTGAAGGAAGATAAGGGATTAAATTATTATGGCGCAATCCGACCTGGGTGTTGGATAAATATGATCCCCGGTAACGGTCTGGTATTGTTTCCGGAAGCCAGTTCCGGCTGCACATGTTCTTTTCCCATCAGAACCTCGGTGGTCTTAAAACCGGAAAGCCGGGAAGAAGTTGAAGACTGGAGTCTATATATAAGTCATGCACCCCTTACACCTGTAAAGCAATTAGCTATTAATCTTGGTGCACCTGGAGATATGAAAGACAAAAATGGTACAATTTGGTTTGGATATCCCCGGCCTGATATGGGATTAGGACTTAAACTCGACTTGAATGAAGAGATTATTGCCGGAATGGGTTATTATTCATTTGACTCTAAAGGAGTTGATATAGAAGGGACTGACTATTCGTGGCTTTTTACAAATGGCTGTGTTGGGTTTTTAACCTGTCAAATTCCTTTGATCAATAATTTATTCGGTGAAGAAGCCGGGATCTTTACAATACGCCTCGGTTTTGCTGCACCTTCAACTAACCGTAATTTTGATATTAAAATTCAGGATAATACTGTAATGGAAAACCTGGATGTTTTAAAAGAATCAGGAGGTGTAAATAATGTATTGATAAAAGAATTTAAAGGAATAAATGTTGTAAACAACCTTTTACTTGAACTTGTTCCGGAAATTACTGATCCAGAAGTAAACCAGGCACCGGTTATCAATTTTATTGAAGTAATACGGGAAGATACCCCTGGAACGTCAGAACCATCAGAAGAAGATAGAATTATATATGCTGGTGAAGCTAAAAAAATACTAGTAAATGCTGGCATAGAGTATGAAGATAAGGACTTTGAGAATGCGTTGAATAAATACCATATGGTTCTTCAAGGAAGTACAATTAAAGAATTAAAAATGAATGCCCTTGAAGGAATGGAAAAAATAGCCAGTCATAAATCCCTGCCAGTGATAAAGAAATACTGCCAGAAACTTGACCCTATCATGTGGGACTATAAAGAACCCGATCAGGAACTTTTGGATGCAGCAGACAGGGTTTATACTGCTATTGCCAGTAATTTACCAAAAGAGGAATAAGGATAAGGCAATAAAAATACTAAGGAGTAAACTAAAAAACTGATAATACAGTCTACTTAGGTATGACGTATCACAGTTAAGCTCCTCAAATTTCAAGTCTTTCCCTATAAATTAGCAAATTGAATTAACTTCATCGTGCTCAAGACTTCAAACAATATCCGATTGATATTAAAAATGAAATTCAAAATTTGAAGCATGTTAATATCTCAAGGTTTCATAAAAAACCTTGTGAAATTGACTGATATTAATTGGATGTTAAGGCTGAATTAAGACGCCGTAATTATATTTACTCCAAGTAACCATAAAAGCAAATCCAATGACTAAGTTTTGTTTTTTCCTATTATCATTTTTGATTATTCCTTTTGCAGAGCTTTCTGCACAAGAGTTTAATCCTGATTTTTTTGTTTTTGAAGATGGGCTGTGGAATGCTCAATCAAAAAATGGAGATTACTGGGCTGATTTAATCCATGATGCCGGGTTTGATGGAATGGAATTGATTGGATTGGAACGGGTTGATGAACTCATGCCTGAATTGAAAAAAAGAGAATTAAAATTATTCACCCTCTATATAGAGGTTGATCTGGATTCCAAAAATCCGTATGACGCACAACTGAAAGATTATATCAGCAAATGGAAGGGTGAAGTACCATATCTGTGGCTTCATGTTCACAGCAAAAAACATTTGCCCTCCGATCCGGCTGGCGATGAGCGGTGCATTCAGATTGTCAGGGAATTAGCTGATTTTGCAAAACCCTCAGGCTTGAAACTGGCCTTTTATCCACATGCCGATTTTTGGATTGAAAAGGTTACCGATGGGATTCGTTTGGCTGAAAAGATTAATCGTGAAAATGTGGGAACCGTTTTTAACCTGTGCCATTATCTTAAAAAAGATGATCCTGCTAAAATAGAAAAACGATTGGAGCAGGCAATTCCACATCTTTTTCTTGTCTCCATCAATGGAGCGGATGATGGCGACACCAATAACATGGATTGGGACAGGCTCATTCAACCTTTGGGACAGGGGAGCTTCGATGTTTTTCATGTCCTGGAATTATTAAAGGAAAAAGGATATAGAAATCCAATAGGATTGCAATGTTATAACATACAGGGCCAACCCGAAAAATTTCTTAAATATTCGGTAAAGACGTGGAAAAAGTATATTCGTCAAATAAACTAACTCAAAAACCAGACAGATGATGACTGATCGCAGAAAATTTATAAAACAAACTGCATGGGCAGCAGGTGGTGCAATGGTTCTTCCTACCATTATTCCCGCTTGCGTAAAAGGAGCTAATGACCGGGTTAACATTGGGATGATTGGAATGGGTTCTCACGGATTGTCATATAACCATAAAAACTACATTGGCATTGATGCCTGTAGGATCGTTGCGGTTTGTGATGTGGATGCTCAACGGTTGCAAAAAGCTGCAGCAATTACCAATAAAAAATATCAGAATCAGGATGTTTCACTATACAGTGATTTTCGTGAGTTGTTATTACGAAAAGACATTGATGCCGTACAAATTTCAACGCCTGATCATTGGCATGTACATTTAAGTATTCTGGCTATGCAGGCCGGCAAGCATGTTTGTTGCGAAAAGCCAACTTTAACCATCGAGCAAGGGCGCATCCTGGTGGATCAAATTAAGAAAAATGAAAAGGTATTTCAATCGAGTTTGGAGGACAGATCCTTACAGCCTTACCACAGGATGGCTGAACTGGTACGGAATGGCCGAATTGGTAAGTTGCAAAAGATGCGTGTTGGCTTACCTGGCCAGTATTCCTTAAATTATAATCCGGATACTACAGTGCAATCCGTTCCAGACTATTTCGATTACGAGATGTGGTTAGGGCCTGCTCCGTATGCTCCCTATTCACCCGGGCGCTGCCACTGGAATTTTCGATGGATTGATGCCCTATCAGGAGGTAGTTTGGCCGACTGGGGAGCTCACCTGATTGATGATGCACAGTGGTGTAATGGCACCGAAAAATGGGGACCGATTGAGGTGGAAGGTGTTGGCTCAAGACCATCAGAAGGTATATACGATGCTTTCAATACCTATAGATTGACGTACCGTTATGAAAATGGCGTTGAGCTCCAGGTACATGGCGATTCAATTGAAATTTATTGTGAAGGTTCTGATGGCTGGTTGCAGGTGGAAGGTTGGAATCAAAAGTTGCTGGCAAGTTCTGACGAAATACTCCATTCTGAAATTGGTGAAAAGGAAGTTCACCTGTACACAGCCATGAATGAACATGTCAATTTCGTGGAATGTATTAAAGAAGGGAAAGAACCATATCATCCTGCAGAAGATATGCACCGTACGGCAACCATGGCACACATGGGAAATATTGCTATGAAACTTCAGAACAAACTGAAATGGGATCCAAATAAAGAAGAATTTATTGATAACGATGAAGCAAATCGGATGCGCTCACGGCCTGATCGTAATCCATGGCTATTAAAAGACATCATCAACGAATAAAAGTGTATACTAGACGATGAGATTTATCACAGATAAAGGACGTCATTTCGGACATCTCTCATTTAATCATCGGCTATTAATTATTAAACTATAGTTCTATCAATATTCCCTCAAATGTAGTTTAGTATTAAAGCTATGGTCATTTATTTCCTTTGGGTAAATTGGTTTATACCTGTTAAGGAGATCGTCTAAAATTGGACATTATGATATATAAAATGATCTATTCTAACAATGGTAAAGTTGGAGGGTTCATTAATTTGGTTATGGTGTTTAAATTAATGGATAATAAAGGTCTTATTACTACTCACCAGGGCTTTAGTCTATTTAACATCCCCCTTCTCCATAGGTAGTGAATGATTACTGAAGCCAATTTAGGTAAATATCTCCTGTTAGATTCATCCACTCATAGTTAGTAATTTCCAGATTATCAGCATTCATTTTCGAATATGAAGTCTTTACTATCGACAATTCCTCTTCGATTAGTTTATTATCAGCACGACTTCCAAAATGATCTGCAACATTTACCATAAGTAATTTACGGGGTGATAACGAAGCACATAAATCAGGAAGATCGTAGCCTGCCAGTGCACCTGGAACCGCAGAAAAAATATTCTTAGTGTCATAGTATTGATTCATTACAAGAGATCTATACGATATAATTGATTCCACCAAAGCAATCCTGGATATGGATTTATTAAAAGCTGCTGCATGAATCAATGCAGGACACAAAAGTCCCCGTGCAATTGCATATATATCATTCGATTTTACCCTGTCTTCTTGTTTCAGGAATTCCACCAGCCTGTTAATATCACCAGCATGGATGCCCGTAATACTACGCCCCAGCATAACTGCCTGATACCAATACCTGGCCGATACCAGTCCCAGTTTACTATTTACATAGTCTGTGTATTCGAAATTTGATCCCATTTCACCGATCCCAAGCAGGTCAGGAGTTAAAACAATATGTCCCTGCTGTACAAGCCAACGGATTTCTTCATCTGGTCCAGTTTGATGATTCTTGCCTTCGGGATGGAGATAAATGATCGGACTTTTCGAACCATTATTATCGGGCACAAAAAGTAAAAAAGGAATTGGATACTGTCCCTCTCCCTGAATGAAATATTTTTCTACGCAATACCCCTTTTCCTGATATCTCCCTGTAAAAACAGGATCGATTTTTTGATCAGGCTTCGAATATCCAGACAGGTTCCCGGCAAGTTTCACAACATTGTTCAAGTGAGATGGAAGGTCACTTCGGGAAAACTGAATTTTTTTATATAATTCTTCTGTTCGTTTTTTATTTAGTTTGAAGGTTGTTTCACCATTTAATCCGGGAGAAGTCAGTAAATTCCCGGTTTCAGATACACGGAGCTCTTTCGGAGAAAGTATTTCAACTTCATAGTAAATTGAATCCCCAGGCAGATCCAGATGTTTCTGGAAAAAACTGATCCTGGATGCTGCATTTTTCTCAGTTACCGTATGTGGAAAATCATCTTCTACCCATTGGAAGTTCTCCTCTTTCTCGAATGCAGCAAATGCCCTTTTTGCCTCCTGTTCCACCTCACGGGCGCCCTGGATGCTAAAGAAATCCCTGGTAGTAGTCATCACTAATGTTGGCTTGGGAGCCCTTATTTCTAATAAATCAGCTAGATCAAGACCGCTGATAATTTCACGGTATAAGTTTTGCTCAGCATCCTGCGGCCCGATGGATTCCCAGAGACGTCTTCGACTTGTTATCCAGCAATTTGGAGCGGCAACTGCAACCCTATCATCAAAAGCGCCAATATAAGCAGACTGTGTGCCACCACCGGATTGCCCGGTGACTCCAATTCTATCTGAATCCACCTCTTTTCTAGAAATCAAATAGTCAATAGCCCGGATTCCATCCCAGATTACATAATGAGCTTGTGAACTGCCGGTTATGAAACATTGATTACCCGAATATGAGTGCTTTATGGTGGGCCTGCCAAGAAAATTTCCGCCAAGTGACTCATCGAAATATTGATGTCTTTCACCCTGGTCAACGGGATCATAGGCAAATACAATGAATCCCTTTTTTGCGAAGTTAATGCACACACGCTGATAAACCGGGGAACGAAACGCCTGACGAGTTGAGGAGTGTCCTGCGCAATACAAAATGGCCGGTGCCTTACCTTTGAGATTTCCCGGGATGAACAGGATCCCAGTTACAAAAAAGCCTGGTCGGGATTCGAAAATTATTTTTTCTATGCTGTATCCATCCTTTTGAATGACACCTGTGATGCGTGGATTTAGTGGTGTTTTCTCCGGAAATGGTCCGGCGATTTTTAAAAGTACCTCCCTGACTTCATTCTGCCGTTTCAGCCAGTCTGATTTGGAAGTGAGTTGGGATACTTCCATTTCTCTTTTATCCCACAGATCTATGGCCTGATTTGTTAAATGATGGTAAAGAGTATTTTCTGAATTTGAGTACATTCGCCATCCCTTTAGAACATCAGGATCAATGCTTTGGCAAAATGAAAAATCAACACTGAAGATGAATCCTGC
This sequence comes from Bacteroidota bacterium, assembly GCA_042584165.1. GTDB lineage: Bacteria > Bacteroidota > Bacteroidia > Cytophagales > Cyclobacteriaceae > JBHOSY01. The sequence goes on from JBHOSY010000136.1 coordinate 7,667, forward strand.
AAGTAATAAATAAGAAAATGATCTAACCTGTCTAAAACATATTTTCATGACTTTCAATATTTTAAAGAGTTTAAACGGTAAACAACAGATTTTCAGGAGCCCGTTAATTCACCTGGATCTCGTGAATTAATTCATCCAGGTGTGGTGTTTCTATCGATGTCTGTTTTTTCAGGGTCATTAACTCATCTCCCAGTTCAAGCATTTCATCTTTTGCAGCATTGACATGCATCATCATAGCAATTTCTGCAAATTTGGAGTCAAAAACTTTCTTCAAAATTTTGACTAAAAATCCTTCCGGGAACCAGTAAAATAGCTTTAGTTTGGTGTTATAGCTTTTCTTGAATCCCAGTGCTTTCAGCATCCTTCCTCCTTCTTTAACTGCACGGATGTACGTTCGCAAGGTGTCCTTATCCCTGGATAATTTGTAATTATCCCCACACTTTAACAATGCTCCTGCGATTGGATTCACGAAAACCACATGATATCTTAACCAGCTGTCTATATCATCGACTATTTTCACCGGGACCGCTGAGGATTCAAACAAACGCTTGATCTGCCTGGTCCTTTCCTTGATTTCTCCATCAATTTCTCCGATTACAACGGGAAACCGTTTACCATTTGGTTTATCAGTATCTACATAATGAACGATATGATCTATTCGTGAACCGCCTCCCCCCGGAAAGCCAAACAATACTTTTTCTTCTGGAAGGTCATGTAAATACTCATCAAATCCCAGCGTGTTGTTACCCATGAAAAGGATATTTTGTATCCTCTTATTTTTGCTAAGAACAGGAAGCACATGTTTTACACTGTTCTTTCTCATGATAACGATTACCAGGTCATAGAAATCTTCCTCACCCAATGAGTCAATAACATTCACTTTCTCGATGATCTTTTCCTTTGTGAATTCATTTACCAGAACGAGGCCATTTTCTTTTAAAAAGTTATAATGCTCATTTCTGGCTAAAATGCTTACATCTTGTCCGGCTTTGTGAAAGAGATGTGCATATAAACTGCCGAGAGGACCTGCACCGAATATTAATGTTTTCATAATAATATTCTGCAATTTAGATAACATTATGTTATTTATAAATGGCTTTGTTAATTATCCAACTTCAATAAAGTTTTGGTAAACAACATACAATGTCAGCAGACTTGGATCCTTGAATTATTATAATACGTGTAATCTATTCTTTTCGAAGAAATAAATTTGATAAATAGTTCTAAAATATTTAGTAAATTCATATTCACATTATGAAAAAAATGTTACGCGAAGCATAAATCTGCATTCGATGAAATTTCGTGTAATCATATGGCTCCTGTTAGCTTTCCTGATGGTGGGATCTACTGCCTTATCACAGGATATCCCTGTAAAAAATTTCGACTATCACGTGGGACGTGTCAATTCCCTGGCCATCAGCCCTGATGGACAGTACCTGGCCAGTGGAAGTGATGATAAAACAGTCAATGTTATCGAAATCAGCTCGGGTAATATTATTTCCAAGACAAAATTTCCATCAAGAGTTCAGGCTGTGGATTTTAGTTTCAATGGGGAATTTGTAGCCGGAGCATCAGCCGAACTTATTATAATTACGAATTTATCGACTAAAGAATCAAAACAGATAGATACATTTTCTGGCATTGAAGAATTCAGGTTTAGTACCATATCAAGCAACGAGATCTTTGTGGTCGCGGATGTTGAGAATCAGACCGGCACTTTTATCGAGGGATTATTCAAACTTGATATAGAACAACAGCAACAAAAGAAGTTCTGTTCCGGCACGAACATAAGGAGTATCAGCATCGATAATAACGGCTCAAGTATTTTTGTCGCTGTGTCCAATAAGCTGAAGCAATTTGACCTTAATAAAGACACATTAATTCGTGAATTTACTGCTCCATCACCTATATTTTCCGTTGATCTCTATCCGGATTATAAAGGGATCGCATCCTGCGCACAGGGTGGGGTTATTTATTGGATTATTGAAACCGGGAAATCGGTTCCTTATCATTCAACAGTCACCGAACCTTACCTGGTAAAGGCCGGATTGAATAACAATTATTTTGTTATTGCAGATAAAAATTCGCTTAGATTAAGAAAACATTTTGTTACGAGTACAGATTTAATCGTCACCGGTGTATCAGCCATAAATGACTTTAAAATCAGCCCTGACTCAAGGTTTCTGATCACTGCGGACGAATCATCGATAATTAAGATATGGGATAATCCATACTACGATGCATCGGAGAGTACCTATCAGAATAGAACTGCTGCACAAGATAAAACATCTGAAGAGGCTCCGGCGATATTAAGTAAAGATGAAATAACTGATGAACTCCTTGTTGAACAATATAAAAATGAAATTGAGTCGGAATTGAACCTGCGGCCGGAACTGTTTGCTCCCCGGGATGAGTTTGAAAAAACAGCAGATTATGAGGCCAGGGTGGAGGAAGCAAGTAATTACCAGGCATCTATCATCGAGTTTTACCGGGATAAGCATTGGGAACAAATAAGATTTCAATTAAAACAGGACAGTGTCGACAAAGCACGTAGAACAGTTTTACTGGAGGATAAAATCAGGGATTCCTATAGAGAAGTGAATTTCTTAATTGATAGCCTGGGCAGGTACAATGCGGATGCTGAGACATTTCCAGCTTTTGTTAGAGGAGACCTGAGTATTCTGAAAATGCCTGTTGATGAAGCAAGAACCTTTAAGTTGAATTTCCAGAAGGCCATAGTATATGGCACGGAACAATTGGAAGAAGATGGGATTACACTGGATACATTCAACATGCAGGTTGTTCACCCTATTACAGGTAATCCTTACCCAATGGGAGTACAGGATGAAACATATGCAAATCAGCTTGCCTACTCGAACAGTAAACCTGATGTGTTTATCGATACCCTGGAAATACAAACAATGATCGTGGAAAATAGACGTGGTAAACAATTGGAACATAATGTGTATGAAGAAGAATTTTTGAATGCATTGAACGAACGAAAATATTATGGTTTGTTTATTGGGATTGATGATTATCTGGATGATCAGATAAATGATCTTGAATACCCGATAAAAGATGCCAGGAACATGTATGATATATTGAATAAGAAGTATGGGTTCGATTCTGAAAATTCAACTATCCTGGAGAATCCCACACGGACAGAAATCATAAATACATTTGATGACCTGGCCATTAATGTATCCAGTACAGATCAATTACTCATTTTTTATGCTGGACATGGTAAATGGGATGATAAATTGGAACAGGGGTACTGGTTACCGAGGGATGCCAGAAAAGATTCAAAAGCCCAGTGGTTATCCAACGGGACGATCAGGGACTATATCCGTGGCATCAATTCGAAACATACCCTGCTGGTTGCGGATGCGTGTTTCAGTGGTGGCATTTTTAAAACCAGGGATCTGTTTAATACCAGTTCCAAAGCAGCTCTTGAATTATACAAATTACCAAGCAGGAAGGCTATTACCAGTGGAACAATGAATACCGTCCCCGATAAAAGTGTATTCATGAAGTATCTTCTTAAAAGGCTGGAAAACAATAAATCCCAGATATTGACCAGCAGTACATTGTTTGGAGCATTCAGGGAAGCAGTCATTAATAACAGCGCAGTCAGTCAGGTTCCCCAATATGGTGAAATCAGGGAGTCCGGTGATGAAGGAGGCGATTTTGTATTTATGAAAAAGTGATCTTTGAGACTAGTTACTGAAAATCTTTCCATAAAATCCAATAATCTAATTTCAGGAATCTGATGAGGCATTTATGAAAGACCGCTCCGGGTTTTTAAGATTCCATTAATTCATTATCTTGGGATGTAATGAGATTATAGTGTGTATGGATGGGTATTATCTCAGTTTTTCCAATCCCTGAAATGCATTTAAACAGATATAGCAATGGAAAATTCCACAAATAAACCTGGAGGGAAATTGGGTGGGTTATACAAACCCCTTAACGAACATGATTTGAAACGCATTGTTGAAGAATCTTTTGGTCTTCTTGAGCGTTCTGGCATGCATGTTTATAGCAAAAAAGCCCGTGAATACCTGTCAAAAGCAGGAGCAAAAATAGCAAGTGACGACCTTACGGTTTATTTCCCAAAAAGTCTTGTAGAAGATGCTATTGCAAGCACACCCAGCAGTATTACACTTTGCGGACGGAAGCCAGAGCATGATGTTGTGCTTGAAGACTCACGTGTATATTATGGCACCGGAGGAACAGCCATTTATGTAAAGGATCTGGATAATGGTGAAAGGAGACCTTCCACAATCGCTGATGTTAAACTTAATGCCAGGCTTATTGATGCATTGCAGCATGTGCACCTTTTCACCATCAATGTATTCCCCAATGAGGTAAAGAATGTTGACCATATTGATGTAAACCGGTTTTACTGGTCATTACGGAATACCTCCAAGCATATCATGGGTGGAATATACAGCATGAAAGGAACGCAACAGGTCGTGGAAATGGCAAGTATGCTGGCCGGAGGTATTCAGTCGTTGAGGGAAAGACCCTTCGTGTCATTCATTACCCTGGTTATCAGTCCATTCAAGATTGATGGCCTGTATGGTGACATTACATGTTACCTTGCTGAACAAGGACTCCCGGTGGTTACACCTACAGAACCTATATGTGGTACGACATCCCCAATTACCCTGGCTGGAAATGTTTTAGTCCATACAGCTGAAACCCTTGGGGGAGTAGTATTGGTGCAGGCTGTTAAAAGAGGATCACCTGTTATAGCCGGTAGTGTTGGCTCCATCCCGGATCTCCGTACTATGGGGATAGTAACCGGAGCAATTGAGCGGGGAATGCTCAATTCCGCTACTGCCCAGATTGCACAGCACCTGGAGTTGCCATTTTATTCTACTGCAGGAAACAGCGATTCAAAAACAGAAGATATGCAAGCAGGGATCGAATCAGCCATGAGTAATTTGCTCGTTGGCATGTCAGGTGCCAATTATATCCACGATGCCGCAGGTTTATTTGATAACGACCTGAGTTTATCCTATGAAAAACTTATGGTGGACAACGAGATCCTGGGAATGTGTGAAAGGGTATTAAGGGGAATTGAGGTTTCTGATGAAACCCTGGCTGTTGATGTGATAGAAAAAGTAGGCCCCGGAGGAAATTTTATCACTGAAGATCATACCGTGATGAATATGATGAATGAGTATTTCAATCCCACTATAGCAGACCGCACCCTGTATGATGCGTGGAAATCATCGGGCAGTTACTCCATGAAGGACCGGGCCAGGCAAAAACTCGAAGAACTTATGGCTACCCATAATCCTTGCTATATCAGTGAAACAGAAGCAAAGGAGATCAGGACCAGGTTTCCGGAAATTCAGGATTAAATTACTTCTGATATTTTACTCTTTCGGATTTTACATGAAGGATATTTAGACATTGATTTTAATGATAGTGTTTTAAGATTACAATGTACTTCTGCCACTTCTGATTCTCCCCCCCCAGCCTTTATCACATTCCGGCTGGAAGGCAGGAGGAAACAATTCCATTTTCAGTTTTAGATCACAATGCAACAGGAGAAAGCTGGTTATATA
>JBHOSY010000137.1:0-13046 GCA_042584165.1 Bacteroidota bacterium
AATGGAAAAAGGTGATTTTGGATTTACAGATGTAAGAGGGAACAGGATTAAAGGTAACAGGAAACTTGTATGTGAACTGACATGCCGGGAAGGAGAAATAGTCTGGGATTTGAATGGATTAGCCGGTACTGAATGGGAGAATTAATTAAATTAGTTAATTAAATGATTTAGTAAAGTTTTTAGTAAAATTTAAACCAATGGAAAAAACAAGCAAAAATTCACGAAGGAGTGCATTGAAAACTTTTGGAGCAACTTTAGCTGGAATTTGCAGGTGTAAATGCAGCTGTAAATAAAAACGGATCTACAGAAAAGTTAGCAGGATCTATTGAAATGGATCAGAATGTCCCTTTATTCTCGGGGCATACAATCCATAATGGAACAGTGTATATCGCTGGTAAGGGCTATCACGAGGAAGGAGATATTACAGTGCACACTAACCATGTACTGGATTCACTTGAAAAGGAATTGAAAAAGGCCGGATCATCCATGGATAAGGTGCTCAAGGTAAACGTTTATCTTCACGACCTGGGCGACTATAAAGCCATGAATGCTGCATATCGTGGCAGATTTGGTGATAGCCCACCTGTAAGAACTACTGTTGCTGTTTATGGTGGAGTACCTGGTGATTCTCTTGTTGAGATTGACTGCATTGCAGCATTGTAATTCAATAGTTGATTGTACTAAAATAGAAAAATTATGATTTCCCGAAGGGTACTTTTAAAGCAGCTCTCCGGATTGCCTTTTGTCGGAGGCTTATTCGGTACTGGCTTAATAGTTGGCGCAAATCCTCTTATAGCTCATCCGCTTCGCAGAGATTATTTCAAGGAGCTGGGAGTTCGGTCTTTTATCAATGCAGCGGGAACCTATACTGCGATGACAGGATCCCTGATGCGACCTGAAGTCCTTGAAGCAATCAAATATGCTTCCAATGAATACGTAAATCTGGATGATATCCAGGATAAAGCCGGGGAGAGGATATCTTCTCTGTTAGGTTGTGAAGCCGCAACTGTCACTTCCGGTGCAGCCTCAGCCATAACTTTGGGTACAGCTGGTGTTTTATGTGGAATGGATAATGATAAGGTGAAGCAATTACCTGATCTGACTGGGATGAAAAGTGAGGTGATCATACAGAAAAAACACCGCGTTACTTATGATCATGCAATCAGGAACACAGGTATTAAACTGGTTGAAGTTGAATCAAAGAAGGATATTGAAAAAGCCATAAATAAAAATACAGCCATGATGTGGTTCCTGAATGCAAATAACCTTAAAGGGCAGGTGCAGGATGAAGAATTTGTGGCGATCGGAAAAAAACATGGTATTCCAACCTTTAATGATTGTGCTGCGGATGTTCCTCCCGTAGAAAACTTCTGGAAGTATACTAAAATGGGCTTTGATATGGTTTGTTTTTCAGGGGGTAAAGGAATAAGAGGACCACAAAGTGCTGGTTTATTGCTTGGCAAAAAGAAATACATTGATGCTGCCAGGCTTCATGCCGCACCACGGGGTGATACCATATGTCGTGGTATGAAAGTTAATAAGGAGGAAGTGCTGGGTATGATGGTGGCAGTTGAACTTTATCTTTCAAGGGATCATGAAAAGGACTGGAAGTTATGGGAAAGCCAGATCATGATGATCAGTGATGCCGCCAAATCCGTACAAGGTGTTGAAACTGAGATCCATGTGCCCGAGATTGCAAATCATGTACCTTCCCTGAGGATAACCTGGGATGAAGAGAAGGTCAATATTAATCCGGGAGATGCACGAAAGAAGTTAGAATTGGGGCATCCTTCTATCCAGACAGTCGGAGGCCGTAGATACATTGGCATCACTACCTGGATGATGGATCCTGGACAGGAACGGATTGTGGCTTCCAGGGTTCGTGAGGTACTGGAAGAAGCTGCAGGTTAATTAAATATAGCCCAGGGTTTTAATCCCTGGGCTACTAATGATCTTATTAAACACCAACCCCGGGTTTAAAACCCGGGGCTTTTAAATTACACAAAAATGATAAAGAAAATTCTATCCTGTTGTTTTCTACTGCTCCTCGTAATTTCCTGCAAAAAAGAAAATGAAAATATAGGCTCCACGGAAATCATGAAATGGCAGGATGGGAAAAAAGGAGCAATATCTCTCACCTATGATGATGGATCTATCAATCAGTTCAGGGTAGCTTTACCATTGATGGACAAACGGGGATTCCCGGCAACTTTCTATATAAATACCGGGAGTATCCCAGGATCTGAGTTCCAGGCAAAATTTTTTGGCAGACCTGTTGAGGAAATCATAAATGAGACAGCAACAGTTCCAACTAATAAGGACAATTTGTTTGAAAGAGCCTCCGCTGTGGGTTATTTAGGATACAGGGGACTCATGGATTTCCATACCCGCGCAGGATCAGCGATAGATTCTGAACATCCTGATATTGAAAAAGCATGTCAGATTATAGATGAAGCTTATGCTCTGGTAAGGGCTGGTAAAGTAGAAAAGCGGGAAGTAAATAGAAGTTACTCAGGTCGTGACCGTATTACATGGGATGAAATCAAGACTATTGCAGTGAATGGGCATGAGTTTGGTGCTCATACCATATCACACCCAAGGTTGGCAATACTCGATGAGGTTAATCTTCTCTGGGAACTTGAGAAATGCAAAGAAGATATTGAGAACCAATTAGGCCCTGAACACACATTTTCCGCTGAATGCCCCTATGGGACTGAAAACGAGCGGGTTATGGAATATGCTTATGAAATATTTCCTGTATTACGGAATCGTATGCCGGAAGATTATCTTGAAGAATTGAACAGGGGTAATAGGGGAGATCCCACCGCCTCAAACAAGGAATATGTGCAATGGCAAAGAGGTCCATTAACAAATATTTCAATAGATAAAATGAAATCCTGGGTTGATGTTTGTGCTGAGAATGGTAACATCTGGCTGGTCCTTGTATTTCATGGTGTAGATGGTGTGGGTTGGGAAGCGAGGACCGGAGAGGAATTGGATACCTATTTCCAGTATATGAAGGACAAGGAAGACGATCTATGGGTGGCTACTTTTAAGGATGTGGCTAAATATATTCGTGAAAGGATGAATGCTGAGATAGGTTCATCAAGGGAAAGAAATGCAATTAAGGTAAAACTCAAACATTCTCTCGATCCGGATCTATATGATTTAGAGCTGACTCTAAAAACGACAATACCTGAAAAATGGGAATCAGTAGAAGTGAAACAAGGTGATAATTTGCTCGAATATGAGATAGGAAATGATCAATCTGGCAGATTTATGATGTATCAGGCCTTGGCAAATTCGGATGAGATAGTAATAACAAGAAGCAAGTGATTGTGTAACCCAGGGTTTAAAACCATGGGCCATTTTAAGACCTGAAATCCAAAATCGATTCGATGAAATTTAAATCGATCATTGATATTTTACCTTTAGTTTTACTGCTATTTGGTCTTGCCTCATGCACAGATTTTGATAACAGTAATGCTGGCTATACTGAAATCCTGAAATGGCCTGAGGGGAAGAGAGGTGCAGTATCCCTGACATACGATGGGGGAACTATTAATCAATTCCGCGTAGCCATGCCCATTATGGATCGTCTTGACTTTCCTGGATCTTTTTTTATCGTGACCGGGGAAATCCCAGGTTCGGAACATAAAGCAAGGTTTATCGGCAGAAACATCGATGAGATAACAAGGGAGGTATTGGAAATTCCCACGGATACCACCAATATATTTGAACGGGCATCAGCCATGCGGTTTCTTTTTTTGGAAGGGATCATAGAATACCATACCAGAGCTGGAGACCTTTATGAGGTAGGTAAGTTTAGTGAGGCATATTCACAGATTGACAAGGCATTTGCCCTGGCTAATGTAGGAGGGGACGCATTTCAACCTTCACCTGTGGATGAATTAAGTAGCGTACAACTAACATCCTGGGTGGAGATGAAAGAATATTCCAAAAATGGACATGAATTCGCCAGTCATTCTATTTCACATCCCCAATTTGCAATTCTGGATGATGCAAATCTTCAATATGAACTGGAAAAAAGCCGGGAGGAGATATTAAAGCACCTTGGACAGGAACATACTTTCTCCATGGAATGTCCATATGGTACTGAAAATGAAAGGGTAATGAAGGAAACTTTCAAGGTGTATCCTGGTGCCAGAAATCGAATGCCAGATCCATATGTGGAGGAGCTAAATCGATGGAATAAAATGAATCCCGGGAAATCAATAAAGGAATATGTTCAATGGCAAAGAGGACCAAAATCGGAGACATCCCTGGAAATAATGAATTCATGGATTGATACTGTATCTGCGCATGATAATGTTTGGCTTGTACTTGTTTTTCACGGGGTGGAAGGAGTGGGATGGGAATCCATACCGGGTGAAGTTCTCGAGAATTACTTTAATTATATTAAAACAAACGAAGCGAAATTATGGGTAGCCACCTTCAGGGATGTTACGAAATACATACGTGAAAGGATGAATACAGAAATCACATCTTACATGAAAGGAAAAGAAATTCATATTGAACTATCACACACCCTTGATCCCGGACTCTATGATTTGGCACTATCCATGAAGACATATATTCCAGAGACTTGGAAATCCACACAAGTTATTCAGAATGATTTGACATTGGCTCATGAAATCGGATATGATCAATCGGGCCGGTTCATTATTTATCAGGGACAGCCAAATTCTGGAGAAATTATTATTTCAGAAGGTTCTTAATGTAACCCAGGATTTTATACCCGGGGCTACCCAGGTCCATATTTAGCTAATGAATTATTTACAACTGCAACCTGATCTTCATCCTCGTCATAACCGCTGAGATTCCCAGAATGAATAATGAAAACAGGAGAGACCTTACTACTCCAGGCCAACCCTCACCAGCTATACTGGCAAAATGATACAGCCCGAAAATAGCGTAATAAATATCAGGTAAAATGTATGTAAGCAATGGATTTGATCCGGCAGGTTTTATGAATCCTGCCCATCCTGAAATATTTTTCATGTCCACGATCCAGTAAAGGATCATGAAAGTGATCACACATATTCCTGCACTGTATAAACACCAACTGGGGGTACTACCAATTTTCGCTAATCCATATGGCATAAGAAGCCACCCTGCCAGCATAAGAAGTATTGCGTAACCTCCACTCCATATAAATTTCTTTTTTATTGAATCGGTAATTCCATTTTCCAGGAATATTTTAGACAAAACCACCCCGGCCATAGTGATAGAAGCCAGGGAACCTGATCCAACTGGCCAGATCCACCTGGGTATACCCCTAATAAAACTCACATATCCAGCCTTATATGCTACATTGAGTAATACAAGTAAGAGTAGTGAAACAGCTAGCCACTTAAACCTGCCTTTTGTGATGAAATAAATCAGAACAACTGACAGATATGCCCATCCTATTCCACCAAGGATAGCCCAGTTCCTTGGATGGATCCACTGGCTTTCCCCATCAACATCTCTCCGATAAATCGCTAACAGAACAATTAACAGGACCAACCCTACCCATTTCAGTACATTGAATAGTAATTTCTTTTTCCCTTCTACTTTGGGATACAGGTTCCAGAGAAGAATCACCCCAATGAACATCAGGACATTCCATAATGCATAACTGATCCCTGTGACTGATGGATCTACCTTTCTGCCGTTCATAATCAATAATCCAATGGCCACAAGGCTTAAAGATCTAATCACGGTATGGTATAACAGCTTCAATGTACTATCACCTTTGGATATTCGCTTATTAATGGCCAGGGGAATTGCCATTCCAACGATGAACAAAAAAGCCGGGAAGACAACATCCACGTAGGTCAATCCATTTTCACCCGGTTTCATGTGGTAGGTCCACCAGGGTAATCCTTTTACACTGGCCACATCATTGACGAATATCATGACCAGGATTGTCAATCCCCTGAAAACATCAACGGAAAGGATCCGTTTTGGTCCGCTTAAACTATCATTTAGACTATTGGTCATTTTTATTAAGTATGTATCAGAAAGTCAAAATTTTCAATGTAATTATTTAACTCTTTATAGCTGTAAACGAACCTTATATCGGGTAAACAGGGCTGAAACACCGAGAATGAAAAGTGCAAAACACAGAGACCATATTACACCTGGCCAACCCTGTTTAGTACCAGCGATAAAATGGCCAATGTGAAACGCGTAATAGATATCAGGAAGAATATATGTAAGCAGAGGATTGGAACCCGCAGGTTTCATAAAACTCGCCCAGCCAGATACCTTGTTGATATCTACAATCCAGTATAGCGCCATAAATATCACAACACATATCCCTGCACTGAAAAGGCACCAGCTAGGTGTACTGCCAATTTTTGCCAGGCCATATGGCATCAGAATCCAGCCAGCAAGAAACAATAATATTCCATATCCGATACCCCAGAGATATTTTTCCTTTACAGTGGAAGCAACTTCATCTTTTATAAATAGCTTCGTCAGGATGACCCCGGCCATAACAATAGATGCAGTTGAACCAGATCCAACAGGCCAGATGAACCGGGGTATATCACGGATAAAATCGGTTATACCGGCTTTAACTGATACATTAAGCGCTACCAGTAAAATAAATGATAGTACTAGTCCCCAGAACCTTCCGCGAAACAGGAAATAAATTAAACATACTGAGAGGTATGACCATCCGATACCCCCCAGGATAGACCAGTTTGTAGGTCTGATCCACATAATCTCACCATCAGCATTTCTTCGGTAAATTGATAATAAAAAGATCAGTAATACGAGGCCGGTCCATTTTAATACATTGTAAATGATTTTTCTCCTCCCTTCCGATTTGGGATACAGGTTCCACAGAAGGATTACTCCTGTAAACATAAGTACATTCCACATCCAGTATGCCATTCCAGTTGCTTCAGGATCCACCCTGCGGCCGTTCATTATTAATAAACCGATAGCAACAAGACTGAGTGAACGTATGAAAGTGTGATAAATTAGTTTTAATAATGAATCACCCATGGATTTACGTTTTGCAATAGCAAGCGGAATGGCCATCCCAACGATAAAAAGAAAGGCTGGATAAACAACATCTACATAGGTCATTCCCTGCTCACCCCGTGGTATGTGATAAGTCCACCAGGGCAGTCCTTTAACCCCTGCAACATCATTTACAAAGACCATGACCAGGATGGTAATGCCTCTTAAAATATCGACTGAAAGTATCCTTTTCTGCTGGTTGAGAGGTTCAGATTGGTACAGTTCCATAAAAATGTATTTATGAAGTAAATAGGACAGACTAAAAAATCAATTATAAACTTAGTGAAATCTTTGAGTCTTTGTGCCTTAATAACTATTAAAAATATTTGGATAACAAATACTCAAAAGCTCAAAGAAACATGTATAACGATTTACGCTGTAAGATTATTAATGTTAAATTATAGTCGGATTTTTAAATGCCCTAATTATGCACGATTTATTTTTTCGATCATTCAGAATTTTTTTTATCTGCCTGATTTTAACCTCATCGGGGACCACCGCTCAGGACCTGTTTGAACTTAATCAAGGCTGGAAATGTATCAAATCCTCAGAAGTTGATGAGACAGGAGAGAATTTCTCAATTAGTACCTATTCAAATAAGGGATGGAAACCGGCTGTTGTGCCTGGGACTGTGCTAACAACACAACTGGAGAATGGAGAGATTCCAGACCCATTTTATGGGATGAACAATGAAAAAATCCCGGATATCCATGAAGTTGGGATTGAATATTATACCTACTGGTTTGTTAATGATTTCCAGGTATCATTCCCGGAAAAAGATGAAGAGGTATGGCTACACCTGCGGGGAGTAAATTACAGTTGTAATATCTTTCTGAATGGGGCTCAATTGAACCGGGAACTTCACAAAGGCATGTTCCTCAGGCAGACTTACAATATAAGTGATAATCTAAATAAAAATGGCAAAAACAGACTTGCAGTGATTGTTTATCCACCAGATCCTCCGGGACATGCAAATGGAGGGCAGGGTGGAGATGGCACCATCGCGAAAAACTTAACTCATCAATATGTTGCGGGTTGGGATTGGATTCAGCCAGTACGTGACCGGAACACCGGGATATGGGATAAAGTCTTTATTGAAAGAACCGGGAAAGTAAGAATCAAAAATCCTCATGTTGTGACAAAAGTTCCCGGCGTACGATTTCCAGGTAAAAATCAAAGTGAACCAGCCTTAATAAAAGTTTCAGCTGAACTTGAAAATCCAACGACCAGGGATGTTTCGGGCATGTTGAAATATAATCTTGGTGATATCATAACAATGGCCAATATAACAGTTCCGGCTCAATCGTCTATAACGTTTGAGTTACCTGATCTTGTTTTAAAAGATCCGGATCTCTGGTGGCCCAATGGATATGGGGATCAACCACTTTACAACCTGGAGTTGGAATTCCTGGAGAATAATAAAATTATTGCCGATAAAGAAGTAGTCAGATTTGGTATTCGTGAAATCACGACAGAGTGGAATCCTTTTACTAGGAGCCGGCAGATATTTGTAAATGGACAAAAAATCTTTATTAAAGGTGGGAACTGGATCATTTCGGATGCGATGCTAAGGTTTTCTAAAAAGCGATATGATGCTGAAATACGTTTTCACAGGGACATGAACCTGAACCTGATCCGTATCTGGGGAGGGGCAATCACTGAACGGCCCGAATTCTATGATGCATGCGATAAGTATGGGATTCTTGTCATGCAGGATTTCTGGATGTCGGGAGATTGTAACGGGCGATGGAACGACCGGCGGAAGAAAGAAGACCAATGGATCAGGAGACAATATCCGGATGATCATGACCTGTTAGTAAGATCGTTAGTTGATCAAGTAAAAATGATAAGGAACCACCCATCCCTGGCTTTTTATTGTGGGGGTAATGAAATAACACCACCTGAGGATGTTCTGCCATTAATACAGGATACACTTAGTTCAAACCTGGACGGTACAAGGTGGTTTGTTGAAAGCTCAACCTCAGATAATATGTCTTATAATTTTAAAGGGGGGGTAGGTGATGGTCCCTATAGTATTCAATCGATCGATTACTTCTGGGAAAACCAGACATTCCCTTTTAACTCAGAAATAGGTTCAGTTGGGATGGGAGATTATGAATCCCTGAAAAGGTTTCTTCCTGATTCAAGTATGATCATTCCGGGTCAATATAAACCAAAGGAAGAAGTACCGGAAAGGTGGAGAAGATTTGCAACAATCGAACCCAACTGGAGGTATCATAAGTTTAGTGGATATCGGGATTATATCGATGCATATGGTGAACCTGAATCGGTTGAAGATTTTGCTTGGAAAGCCCAACTGGTTAATTATAATCAATATCGTGCATTAGTCGAAGGTTTCAGTTCTCATATGTGGGAGTGGTATACAGGATTTATTATCTGGAAAACACAGAATCCCTGGTCTGCCATGCGCGGTCAGATGTATGATTGTTACCTGGATCCAAACGCTTCTTTATATGGATTACATAAAGGAAGTGAGCCGGTTCATATCATGTGCAATCCGGTTACTCGAATGGTAATGATTGTGAATAATTCATTTACACAGTTTAGTAACTTGATGCTTGAGGCTAAAGCTTATGATTTTGAAGGGAATGAGAGATTGTTGTCAAGGGAAATAATTGGAATTGATCCCGCTACGGTGAAGAAGTATAATTCCGTTAATCGTGCAATTCAGCGGGATTATAAAGAGGAGGGAGTATTTCTTTCACTTAAGGCTTACAATATGAATCAAGAGGTTGTTACGGAAAATCTATACTGGTTGCCGGATTCAACTGGGACGCATTCGGGACTGCAGATAATGCCGAAGGCAGAAATTCAGGCAAAAGCGCAAGATACTGGGGGAAAGAAGATAAGACTAACCATATCCAATGCGGAAGGGAATCCCCTGGCGTTCTTTATGAGAATTTCACTGGTTGATCCTCAAACAAAGGAGAGATTATTGCCTGCGTTTTATTCCAACAATTATGTGAGTGTGGAACCGGGAGGAGAAAAAAGGATAGAGATAGATCTATCATCAGTTGAAATAAAAAGTAAGCCACAGGTTCATATCAAGGGATGGAATGTAGAAGAGCAATATGTTATTATTGAATAGACCTGATACTTCATAGGGATTTAACTATACATATTCGAGCTACACATAATACAATCTTAATCTGAGGAATATGAAATATTATTTTATTTTTTTAATTGTTATTCTCCTCATAAATTCCCAACAAGGATGCAAGGAAAAATGTGAGGATAGTCTGTTGACTATTGAAGAATTACAGGATTTACAAAAGTCTGGTCAAGCTGAGCAAACCAATGGGAAAGAGAAAATCTGGGGAGATGATCGCATTCAATCAGTCAATGTCATTGAAAGAGAACTATTGTACTCTGATGATTTTGAAAATCTAAGCAACTGGCAACATGAAGGCATAGGTGCATTGGATCAACCTGATACCAATCTGCTTCAGTTGAATTGTATCGGAGCAAAACAGGGTGCTGCCGGGTGTATGGCTTTTTGTAAAAAGGATTTTCCCGATAGCATTATCATTGAATACGCTCTTAAGGTCCTTTCAACCAATGGCCTGGTTATAAATTTCCTCGCTTTCCAGGGACGTCATGGCGAGGATATGCTTGTTGACTTACCTGCCCGTGAGGGAATATTTGCGGATTATGTATATAATCCTGAGATACGAGGTTATCATGTGAGCGTGAGTCGCTATGATGATACGGGGCAACACACCGGTGTCAGCAACTGGCGTCGTAATCCCGGACTATTCCTGATGGCACAACAGGAAGATCTTTGCAAAGAACCACTACAGTGGTATCAAATCAGAATCGTAAAGATGAATGGAACATTACAGATGTGGGTGAATGATCATTTTTCCGGTGGATTCAAGGATTTAGATCAGATTCCGGAACCGATCCCAGGTAAAGGTAAAATTGGATTCAGGGCAATAGGAAAAAATGTAGTGGCACAGTTTAAAGGATTCAAAGTATATGCAATTGACAATGAATGACAATATATAGCCTATGGGAATCCGACTGATATTCTATGCATTCATTCTTTTATTTGTAAGTAGTTGCAAGTTAAATAAAGTAGTGCAGCGGGAATCCTTAAAAGAGGAAACGGAATGGAGCCACACCTGGATGGTTTAAACCAGCAAAGATGATTTGCCAAGGATCCTGATCATTGGAGATTCACATGTAGAAAATTATTACCGAATCATTGCAACTGAGTTGCAGGGCGAAGCTTATTGTTGTAAACTGACAACTTCCAAAAGTCTGGGTGATCCGGTACTGATCGATGAGATTGAATTGATCCTGAAACAATATGATTTCGATGTAATTGCTTTTAACAATGGTTTGCATGGAAAAGCATATACGGAGGAACAGTATGGTTCATATATCCCGATATTATATGGAGTATTTCAGAAAATGTCAAATGCGAAGATCATCTGGATCAATACAACTGCCTTAAGAAATAAAAAAGACATTAATGTATTTGATGACTTTAATATCAGGATAATCGAAAGGAATAAATTGGTTGAAGATTTTGCCAGAAGCAAGAATATTCCTGTGATAGATATGTATTCACTTTCAGTTGATAATCCTGAATATTATAAAAAGGATGGTTGTCATTTCAACAAGGAAGGTGTTATCGAAGAGGGGTTGTTATTGACAAATGAAATACGAAGAATTACAATTAATAAGTAGAATATATGAAGACCTGAATCATGAAAATAATTATTTATCTATTGACTGTAATAATATTTATTATCCTGAATTGTTGTAAAAGTGATTCCACTTTTGAGACAACAAGTGAAAAGGAATCCCCCGGTAGTAACAATAAATTTGAACAATTCGCATCAGGTATCCTGTTTGAAAACCAAACCTTGCATGTTAGAATCGCAGACAATAGTCCCCGATACAACAGCATCCTCGATAACTCTATTGAAGGTATGAATGGAATTGCTGTTTTAATTCATAAAGACCAGCAGAAAAACATTTTTAATACAGTGGGCATGAACCTTGAAATGACAGAAACTCAACCACCATATGGAAAATATAAAGACACATGGAATGCGCCCCGTGTAGCACCGATGCATATGGAACAGATAGATTCTCTGACTGTTAAACTTGTACAGGATGCAGAAGAAGCCTCTGGCTTGAATTATGAAATATATTTTAAACTTGGTGCATATTTCATCGATCAAACTATCACATTCTGGCCGAACATTGACCTTACATACGCCGATGCTTTTTTTGCGTCATATATGAATTCGGTGCAAAATACCTCATTATTTTTAAGAAGGCCGAAAGATAGCAACAAACCTGGCGAATGGTTGGAAGTGGCAAGTGCAGGGCATGGTGGAGATGGTGAGATCTATGCCAGGCTCATTGATCCATTTGGGAAGGAATGGCACGAATTTCATTCCGATAATCCTTTGCTTCGGCAGGCGATCCAGCATTCCCAGGAAACTAAAAAGGCTACATTGGAGGCTGGATTTTCTGTATATAAAGAAAGAAAACCAGATCACTTCTGGTTTGGGTTCGTCGATGATTACGTGTTGATCATGATCTTTAAGGAGCCGGTTTTTGGTATGTGGATGTCAGCAAGTGGGGGTAGGGCCGTTCGATGTCCTGCATGGGATTATACATTCCGCTCAGGTCCGCAGAAGGCTGATGAAAAAAGAAGTTATCATGTCAGGGCTGTATATAAGAAATTTGCCGGTATCGAAGATATCCTTGACGAAGTAGATCGTTTTGTAAAAGAGGATTAAGTATAAAATTCTTTGATGATATACTTTGTGGACCTTTGCGACTTCTTTACAACTCTTTGTGTTATGGATTCCTTAATAATTCAACATTATCATTGAATTGAAACAATATTCTGTAGGGGTGGGTGCTGCTGGCGTACCTGCCTTTGCCGTAACGGCTACGTGCAGGCAGGCACGATCAGCGTGGCCACATGTTTGCCTGCAGGTAAGCCGGCCTTTTAAAATGTC
>JBHOSY010000138.1:0-12836 GCA_042584165.1 Bacteroidota bacterium
TTATTATTCTGTGTCTTCAGCCTGATCTCTTAATAATTATCAAGGAATCCCTATTAAAACATTCTTCGATTCCTTTCTAATCTCTCCTGGCGCGAGAATCTCTCATGCCACAAAATACCAGTCCTGGTGCGAGGGTTACACTTATCAGTACCTAATCAGTTTTACTGTTTTGTTTCCATTCCTCTGGTGGATCGTCTCCCCAAATCCCATTCAATAATAAATTACTGATTTTAGGTCCATCGTCGTTCATGGAAACCCAAACGATATGATCAAATTCACCTTTTTCAAGACCTGATAAAGGATTACCTCCACCTGTTGTTGCTAACCTGTAATAGACCTGGTCATTAGCGTTAGTTTTTGAGTACCTGTGATGATGTCCGGCAAAAACAGTCAAAGATCTGTTTCTAACTAATTCTTCTATTTTCCGCCAATCCTGATTATTGCTGTATTGCCAAATTGGCCGATGAAGAAAAATGTAAGTCCACCTCACAGAGACATTTTCCTGAAGTGTTCTTTCGAGCCAGCTTAATTGTCTTTCACTTATGGCTCCATATGGGTTACCCGGTGGGTCCTCTGAATTTAAAATTATGAATAATGTATTCTGATATTTGAAGTAGTAATAAGTATACCCGAATCGCTTAATCCAGTGAGCTTCCATCTTTCTGTTACGAATGTCATTATTCCCAACTGTGAAGAAAAAAGGCGCATTCAGTTGTTTGATGATATTGTTTACCTCAAGCCATCTTTCTTTAATTAAATTATCATCTAACTTTGCAGAATCTTCTTTAAAATCTCTTGAGTCAATTAAATCACCAATTGAAAGTACAAAGGAGGGATTCAGTTGGTTTAATTTTAAAATTGCCTCTTTAAAAATCCCGGGTCTATTTCCGCCTGATCGATCACTTACAATGGCAAAATTAAAATCCCTTGATTGATCATTGAAATTCAGATTGGTCCATGGAGTCGGTTCTGATATCTCCAGGTCTGACTCAAATGTGGGTTCAGTATTGCACTGAATAAATAAAACAAACAGCCAGAAAATAAGTAGATTTCTAAACCTGTGATTCATAATTAACTTGAACTAATGTTTAATTTATTACCATCGGGAAATCATGTCCCCTGGAAAACGTATAGGGGTATTGGGGTTTGCCCTTAATTTTTTCGGAATAATCCGGTACAAACGAATCAAGAAAAGACTTCAATTCATAAATCGTGACCTTACCATCTTTGGGAGCTCCATCGGCTTTGCCGCCTAAAGCCTCCAGTAACGCATAGGTAAATAATCCATGGCCCAATTCCTTAAACTCAGTTGCGAACTGCTCACTTCCGGCAGAAGCCATTACATGTACTCCGGCACTCCTCGATAACTGGGCTATTGCTTTTTCTTCCGTTGCTCCCCGCTGTGCTAATAGTTCCGCAGATCCACCTGATTGACATGCATCGATGATCACTACCTGCTTCAGGGCTTTTATACTTTTAAATTTTTCCTGGATAAGTCCGGCATACAACGCTTCTTTCTGTAAAGCACTTTCTTCATAAAGTCTGACTGATTCTGTGGGAATAAAGTAAAAGTTATCATTTACCATACTCCCATGTCCGGCATAAAAGAAATAGAATACATCGCTGGGATCTGCTTTTTCAGCTATGGATTCAAGTGTTGATAAAACATTTTCACGCGTAGCATCATTATCATATAAGGTTTCAGAAATTATACTGTTGAATAACCTTCCCTGATTAATTGTAATCGCCTCCATGAAAGCTTCTGCGTCAGCACGGGCATAGTTCAGGTTCAGTTTTGGATTCCTGTATTTATTGATCCCAATAACCATTAAATAACAATTGGCTGGATTTTCCTTCGCATTGAGCATCACGGTACTTTCATCAACCAGTGATTCTATTCTACCCCGGCTATAGGCTGAAGCCGAAAGCGTATTATAGCCTGGTATGAGATTGACAGTATATGTCTGATAGACCGATTTCCCTTTTTTCTGTGCTTTATTCAACCCAATTGTGTTTTCATCCAACCGTTTGCCATTGTGCATGATTTTTACATCTTCGATCCCCCCGCCTGAATTTGTAACCTTGATCAGCATATCAATTTTTCCCTTATCGAACCTGTCCCCTTGCTCCGGAAACGTAATCTCAACATTTGGCGGAGGGGATTCTTTCAACTTATCAATAAGATTAATTCCTTGTCTTTGTCTGTCATCCTGGCTGAAGATGAAATTCAGAAGATCCGGTTGGAAAAAATCATCAAAGAACTGATCAAGTTCATATGCTTCCGTACCCTGAACAAAATGTATATTTTTCCTGGCATTATCAGTACCATAGAAATATCCATCTGAACTGGTAACAATCCAATCATTAACCGAGCTGAACACCTGTGTCATAATTTCGTTTCCTGATTCAGCATCCCAGAATTTAAATACACCGTCTATGCTGCATGTAATCACATATTCATTGTCAGGTGTTAAAGCAACGGCAGTAATGGGAGCATCATGACCTGAAAACTTTTGTCTTAAGTTATTTTCCTCCAAATCCCATAGTATTGCGGTTCGGTCAGTACTTCCCGACAATAATTGCTTTCTGTCTTCGGATATATACAGGTCATTTACAGGTCCTGTGTGACCTGAATACCTCTTCTCAAGATATCCGGAACTGTAATCCCAGAATTTTATGGTTTCATCCCAACTGGATGAGATAAGATATTGATCCGAAGGATGACATAGTAAGTCTGAGACTGTCCGGGTATGTCCAACGAAAGTTTGATATTCTTCGCCTGAATCAATTTCCCACATAGTCATTATTTGCCCGAGCGATCCGGTAATTATATATAGATCATTGGGTGAGAATTCGATTGAAAAAGGACTGTCAATCTTTGTTTGATCCTTTGATAAATAAATACTTTGTAAAACCTTTCCGGATTTCAGATCCCAGACTTTTGCATACCCATCATATCCCGCCGATGCAATTCTATCCTCTTCATGACTGAATTTCAGATCATAGATAAACGAACTATGACCCTTGTATGTTCGGATGGTATCCTGAGTCTTAACATCCCATAAAATAATCAGGTTATCCGCACCCCCTGTAAGCATATAATTGCCATCATTACTCAAGTCATAGCAAACGACAGGTTTTTGATGAGCTTCAAAATAACCTGTTTTTTTGCCAGTCTTCCAATTCCACATAATCAAACCCGTTCGGTTATCAGGAATGATAATATGTTCCCCATCCGGCATCATAACAAACTGTTTGCGTAATTGAAGAAACTGGTATGGTAAGGATTCCCAATAGGAGTCAGGATCAAGATCCATACCATTATCAGGAGGATGTGTCAGGATTCCCTCAAATCGCCTGACAATGTTTCCATTCTTTGGATTCCACATTATGGCAGTATTATCATTGCCACAGGAAATCAAATGTTTCCCGTCTGGTGTCCAGGCTACATCATTAATGGTTTTTGTATGACCTTTCATTTTTGCCTGGATCTTCACTGACCTGGTATCCCAGATGGTAATATCATCTTCACTGGCCGAAACAACAGAAGATCCATCCGGACTGAAAATTGCTGCCTGATAATCATCCAATTCTTCGATTAATTGAATTACTTTTTCGCCAGACTCCATGTTCCAGACAATCAGGGGTCCTTTATCCGCAGCAGATAGAAAGTATTTGCCATCCCGGGAAATATCAGTCTCGGTAAAGCACCCTCCGCATGAACTGGATTTTAATTCCCTTACATGATGAACTGTATCTCCGGAACTAACATTAATTATCTGGACGACTCCATTATCCTGACCCAGGGCAAGATACATTCCATTGGAAGAAAAAATGGCCATTCCCTGTTGTCTTGCTACATTCGTGCGGTAATTCCTGATTACCCTTTCTTCATCCAGATCCCATAATTTTGCCTTTCGATCAGCGGTAAAAATGATCAGATATTTGTCATCAGGACTAAAATCCACAGAAGAGATCCCCCGATCATTATCTCGGTAGGATTGCAGTAATTCTCCGGTTGCTGTATCCCATATCTTAAAGGTAAGATCTCTTCCTGCAGAGGCAATTAATTTCCCGTCTGAGCTAAATGTCACATCCAGTACATCTGACTTGTGATCTGAATATGATCTTATTTCCCTGCCTGATTCGATGCTCCAGAGCTTAATTGTTTTGTCATCACTTCCGGTAGCCAATAATTTTCCATCCGGACTAATTGCAACTGCTGAAATAGAAGATGGGTGCCCTTTCTGAATAACAGTCTGTAAAGGGAGGTCCTGGCACCAGACGATTGTCCAGGATAATAAAAACAGTAATGTGGTTATATTGCGATATACCATAACCGAAATTCGGGAATCAATATACAGAAGAATCCCTTTTCGGATGTGAATTCATTAAATTAAAGTGAGTGCACTACAATGCCACTCCTTAATTTTGGTTCGAACCATGTTGTTTTTGGTGGCATAATATTTCCACTTTCAGCTATATCCATCAACTGTTTCATGGAAACCGGGTGCAAAGCAAAAGCTACTTTCATTTCATCGCTATCGACTCTGCGCTGTAGTTCTTCCAGGCCTCTGGCTCCGCCAACAAAATCAATTCGTGTGTCTGTTCGTAAATCGTTTATCCCCAGGACAGGCTCCAGGACTTGTTCAGAGAGTATTGTTACATCCAAAGATTTTATTGGATCCTTATCATTATAAGTTCCTTTTTTTGCCCTGAGCACAAACCAGTTGCCGTCAAGATACATCCCAAATTCATGAAGTTTGGATGGTTTATATGCCTGGGGACCGTTGGATTCTATATCAAAACTTTGTCCTAAAAGTTCAAGAAATTCATTAGCGTTATGTCCATTCAGATCTTTGACAACACGGTTGTAATCGATGATATTAAGTTGATCATCCGGGAAAAGTACTGCCAGGAAATAATTATACTCCTCCACACCCTGGTGATATCTGTTTTCGACTTTTAATTCTCTGCCAGCCAGGGCAGCAGCAGCAGTTCGATGATGTCCATCTGCAACGTAGGTATGTGGGATTTTTTCAAATTCTTCAACGATTTCATTGATGATCTTATCGTCCTCAATCAACCAAAAAATATGATTCACACCATCATCGGCTGTAAACCTGTACTCAGGATGATTTTTCTTCACTTTTTTCACCAGTTTGTCTAATAACTTAGACTTTTTGTACGCAAATAATACCGGCTCCGCATGCATCCTTCCCACTTTGATATGAGTTTTCCGGTCCTCTTCCTTATCCGGCCTTGTGAGCTCATGCTTCAGGATCACATCATTGAAAAAATCTTCAATCCCCAGGCATCCAACCAGACCTGTTTGGGAATGACCGTCTTTCTCGAGCATATAGATGTACAGAAGTTCTTTAGGATCCTGTTTGTATATCCCTGTATGAAGTCCCTTTTGAAAATTATCCAGGCCCTTATGATATACCTCCGGGGAATGGGGATCGAATCCTGGTTCGAAATCTATTTCAGGTTTTACTACCCTTAGAAAAGAATACGGATTCCCTTCAGCTTCTTTACGGGCTTCCTCGGTTGTAAGTACATCATACGGCCGGGAGGCTATCTTCTTCACCAGGTCCCTGGTTGGTCGTATCCCTTTAAATGGTTTGAATATTGCCAATTTTCTGGTTTTATTGTTTAATCAACCTTACTCTCACAACTCCCTCGATAGATTTTATTTTATCTAATTGTGCTTCAGTCACCTCATCATCCACATCAATGATATTATAAGCAATATTTTCATAATGCCGATTAAGCATGTCAGCAATATTGATGTCTTCGTTTGCCAGAACCGTGGTAATCTGCCCTACCATCTTTGGTATATTTTTATTGGCAATGCATAACCTGTAAGCTCCATTCCCATTTTTCTTCAATTCGGCTTCCGGAAAATTTACCGAGTTTTTGATATTACCATTTTCAAGAAACTCACGTAATTCATCCACAGCCATTACGGCACAATTTGTCTCAGATTCCGGAGTACTTGCGCCAAGATGCGGAATAGATATTATTTTTTCTTCCTTTAACATCGATTCATTCGGAAAATCTGTCACATAACATGCCACTTTATCAGTATTTAACGCCTCCATCAATCCCTCCTCATTCACAAGACCTGCCCTGGCAAAATTCAGGATCCTGACACCATCCTTCATCATTCCAAATTTATTCTTGTCGATGTAATCTTTTGTATCATCGCTCAATGGCATATGAAGACTGATATAGTCGGACTCTCCAAGTAACTGGTCTATCCCTTTAGCACGTTTGACCCTGTGAGACATCGCCCAGGCTGCGTCGATGGAAATATATGGATCAAATCCGATCACCTTCATGCCTAAAGCATCGGCTGCATTAGCTACAAGCAATCCAATGGCACCCAGTCCAATTATTCCAAGTGTTTTTCCCTGTATCTCGGGTCCAACAAAACTCGATTTACCCTTCTCAACCAGTTTGGGGACTTCATCCCCGTCTCCGATCAGAGTTTTAGCCCAGTTTATTCCATCTGAGATCTTTCGGGAGGACATTAATAATCCGGTAATTACTAATTCTTTCACTGCATTTGCATTGGCACCGGGTGTGTTAAACACGACAATACCTTTCTCTGTACATTTATCAACTGGTATATTATTAACGCCAGCGCCAGCACGACCAATAGCTTTCAGATTTTCAGAAAGTTCCATGTCATGCATTTTAAAAGATCTTAACAGGATCGCATCAGGATCAGTTATTTCAGATGCTACTTCGTATTTGTCAAGCGGAAACCTTTGAAGACCATCCGCAGATATGTTATTTAATGTTTGTATTTTGAACATGTTAATAGCTATTATATCAAGAATTCTCTAATTCAAATTTTTTCATAAAATCAACCAGTTTTACTACTCCTTCCCTTGGCATCGCATTATAGATACTTGCACGCATGCCACCTACAGATCTATGTCCCTTTAATGTTTTCAATCCATTCTGAGTTGCCTCGGATATGAATTTCTGATTCAATTCGTCTGATGGGAGTACAAATGGTACATTCATAATGGAACGGTCCGAACCCGCTACTGTGCTATCAAAAATTTGTGAATTGTCAAGGAAATCATACAACAGTGAAGCCTTTTCCCTGTTGATCTCTTCCATGGCTGACACACCGCCGATTTCTAATACCCATTCAAAAACCAGTCCAGCCATATAAATAACGAAACATGGTGGTGTATTATACCTTGATCCGGCATCAGACTGTATCTGATAGTTAAACATAACCGGAGTAAAATCTTTTGCATGTCCAATCAGGTCTTCCCGGACAATAACAACAGCCATCCCGGATGGTCCGATGTTTTTCTGTGCACCTGCGTAGATCACTCCAAACCTGGATACATCATATTCCTGTCCAAGAATGTTTGATGACATATCAGCAGCAATTGGCACATCACCCGTTTCCGGCAATTCCGGAAAAACTGTCCCATAAATTGTGTTATTGGTCGTAATGTGTACATAGTCTGCCTCCGGATCATACATGTCTCTCCTGATTTCCGGTATGTACGAAAAAGTTTTGTCTTCCGATGATGCTATTACATTTATTTCCCCATATCTCTTTGCTTCAGCAATAGCCTTTTTTGACCAGTTGCCTGTGTTAATAAAATCAGCCTTGTTACTACTTCTAAAAAGATTCAGAGGTACCATGGCAAATTGACATGAAGCACCTCCCTGCAAAAACATCACTTTATAATTTGATGGGATCTTCATCAGTGATCGAAGATTTGCTTCTGCATTTTCGAGTACTTCTGAGAATTCGGGCGATCGGTGACTGATTTCCATTACCGACATTCCGGTACCTTTGAAATCCAATAGCTCTTTTTGAGCTTTTTCTAAAACTTCAACCGGCAACGTGGCCGGTCCTGCAGAAAAATTAAAGCATCTGGCCATAGTGAATAATTATGATTTTTATAAGAAAAATGTTAACGTGGTATAGAGTTGTCTAAAAATACACTGCAATTTAGGCAATCACATTCAAATTTTCTTTGATTAAAATGAAAAGAATTTTCTATTTAAAACATTCATTAATAAGTGTATTGATTTTTATAATTTTTATATTTTGGCACCTTAATACCTGAATAATTTGAGTAAAGTTAAAACTTCCTTTTTTTGCCAGAATTGTGGAACAGAATCTTCAAAGTGGATTGGGAAATGTCCGGCCTGTGGAGAATGGAATACATATGTTGAAGAAACCATCAAAAGAGACGAAAAAAAATCATCCTGGTCGAACGAATCAGGAGATAAAAAGAGTACGCCCAAACTCATTTCGTACCTGGATCTGAAGGTAGAGAATCGAATTGTTACAGCTGATCCCGAATTGAACCGTGTACTTGGAGGGGGCGTTGTTCCCGGATCCCTGATTCTCCTTGGTGGGGATCCCGGTATCGGAAAATCAACCCTTATGCTTCAAATAGTCCTTGAATTGAATGATCTTAAAACGCTATATGTTTCCGGGGAGGAAAGTGAAGCCCAGATCAAAATGAGAGCTGAGCGAACAGGTATGAACAATAATAATTGTTATATCCTGACCGAAACGGAATTAGATGCAATATTCCAGCAAATAAAATCAGTTGATCCGGATGTTCTTATCATTGATTCAATTCAGACTTTGAGTTCACCCCTCGCAGATTCTTCCCCCGGATCTGTCACCCAGGTACGACAATGCACAGCGGAATTATTAAAATATGCCAAAGAATCGAATACCCCGGTTTTTCTTGTTGGGCATATAACAAAAGATGGGATGATCGCGGGGCCCAAGATCCTTGAGCATATGGTTGATACAGTGCTTCAATTCGAGGGTGACCGGCATTATAATTACAGGATTATACGCACTATGAAAAATCGATTTGGCTCTACTTCTGAACTCGGAATTTATGAAATGACAGATTCCGGTCTCAGGCAGGTATCCAATCCATCGGAGATCCTGATCCCACAACGTGATCATGATGTTTCCGGTGTGATCATTGGGGCCACAATTGAAGGAAATCGCCCATTGTTGATCGAAATTCAGGCCCTGGTGAGCCCGGCTACCTATGGAACTCCCCAACGAAGTACAACCGGATTCGACTTGAAAAGACTTAATATGTTACTGGCTGTACTTGAGAAAAGAGGTGGATTCAGACTTGGTAGCCAGGATGTGTTTCTGAACATTGCCGGAGGTTTAAGGGTGGAAGATCCGGCTCTTGATCTGGCAGTGTGTATGGCAATAATATCATCCCTGGAAGAAATTCCCGTTCCTCATGATTACTGTTTTTCTGCCGAGGTTGGGCTCGCCGGTGAAATCAGGGCGGTTACCCGTATTCAGAATAGAATTTCGGAAGCTGCAAAACTTGGATTTGAAAGTATAATTCTTTCAAAATATAATTCAAGTAATCTACCAACAGGAGATTTGAAAATTAGTATTAAACCCTTCATAAAACTCTCAGACGTCATCCATACTTTAATAAGATAACCTCTATCTTTGCGAGATTATTTTTATTCACTATGGAAAATTTAGGCATCGATCCTTTTGTCGCTAATTATATCATGTTGCCCGTTCTGGTATTCATGGCGAGAATTATAGACGTTTCTATTGGGACAATCCGTGTAATATTCATCATGCAGGGCAATAAAAAACTAGCTCCATTTCTCGGCTTTTTCGAGTCGTTTATCTGGCTTGTAGCAATCAGTCAGATCATCCAGAATGTTGATAACATGGTTTCCTATATTGCATTTGCAGGAGGATTTGCTGCAGGGACATATGTAGGCATCCGGATTGAAGAAAAACTTGCCCTTGGAAATGTTCTTGTACGTATAATTACGAGGAAAAGTGCTGCCGAACTTATAACTTATCTGAAAGATAATGAAATTCAATTTACCAATGTACCGGCACAAGGACAATTAGGCCCTGTAAATGTTCTTTTCACTGTTATTAAAAGACAAAAACTGAATGATACCCTCGTTGCTATAAAAAAATACAACCCAAAGGCTTTTTACACAATAGAGCAGATCCGGGGCGTAAGTGATATGTTTATGACCTATGGAAAGGATAGACATACGGTTCTTAATGTTCTCAATTTGAAAAAGAGATAGTAATGGCTGTTAAAATTAAAGTCCCCCATACACTGGTCCTGCTATTTGTGATGATTATCCTGGCACAGATATCTTCCTACATAATACCGAAAGGAGTTTATGACATGGAAGATCAACATGGCCATGCCGTTGTTATACCTGGTACTTATCATCACGTTGAAGTTGTTGAACAACTTAAGATATGGCATTTATTTCTGGCAATACCCAGGGCATTTGCGGATGCACAGGGTATAATTTTTTTCGTATTTATCATTGGTGGGGCATTGGCAGTTATCAAATCAACCGGTGCAATTGATGCATTCCTGGGTAAAACCCTTGAAAAGTTCGGAAACAAACCCAATATTTTAATTGCTGGCGGGATATTTGTCTTTGCGGCGGGTTCCGCAACCCTGGGTATGGCAGAAGAATATCTTCCTTTTGTACCCATTCTTATCGCGCTGACTATTGCTTTGAATCTGGATGTGATCTCAGCAATTGGAATCATGGTGGTTGGTTATGGCGTAGGATATGGAGTAGCAGCGATTAATCCATTTACAGTATTGATAGCCCAGGATGTAGCTGGTCTGAAGCCTACATCGGGATTTGAATACCGGTTGATATTATTTATTCCATTTTTTTTGATCGGACTGCATCATGTGCTCAGGTACACAAAGATCATTAAAGATGACCCTTCAAAAAGCCTGATGCACGGGATCAGTAATCCGTCTGTTTCCACCGCACCCACCGAATACCCGAAATTAACAAGAATACACCTGGTTATTCTGCTACTTACACTAGGTGCTATTTGTTTAATTGTCTATGGTATTTCAGAATTATCCGGATGGGGATGGTATTTGAATGAACTGGGCGCTGTTTTTCTTGGGCTCACCATTATTGTAATTTTTGTGGGACGAATAAAATTGAATGAGGCTGCAAAATCATTTGCTATTGGTGCCACTGAGCTCACGACCACTGCGTTATTGATCGGATTTGCACGCGGTATTGCCCTTATTCTGGAAGACGGGCAGGTATTGCATACCATCGTTCACGGATTTGCTATGCCACTGCAAAAGACAGGTCCGGAAATTGCGGCTGTTGGGATGTATGCAATCCAGAGTATTTTGAATTTCTTTATTCCCTCAGGATCAGGTCAGGCATTTGTTACAATGCCACTCATGGCACCTATTGCTGATCTTACCGGAGTTTCAAGGCAGGTGGCTGTTCTTGCATATCAGTTTGGAGACGGTTTTACCAATATGATAGTCCCAACCAATGCCGTACTCATGGGAATACTTGGAATCGCCGGTATTCCCTATGACCGATGGTTTAAATTTATTATCCCACTTATGGTAAAACTGTGGATTGCAGGATCGATAGCACTGATTATTGCTGTGTTGATAGGATACAGCTAGGTTGATTTGCGATATGTGATATGCGATGGACGATGTGCGATTTTTTAGAACGCCAATACATCCGAAATTACAATTAATCGTTTTCGAGCATATTTGTGTCTTTTGGTCATTGGATCAATGGTTCATTGGTTTTTCAATTATTAGATCCTCCTATAAAACGGCAGTGAATTAAATTAAATTTTGATTGAATTTTGCTAGTAAACCCCTGAACTTTAAGTAATTAATTAAAGAACTCTATTAGGTATTTATACGCAATATTGCGTTTATACATACGTTGGCTGGATTAATCGCGATTCGCGAATTGTGATTTGCGAATCGCATATTTTATAAGTAATAGCTAGAAAAAAACCTCTCCTACTCCTTGCCCTGTTTGAATAGTTTCTAAATTTGTTCTATAATTTTCTCACTTAAATTTTTTCGAAATGGATTACAGAATCGAACATGATACAATGGGCGATGTGAAAGTTCCCGCCGATAAATACTGGGGTGCTCAAACCCAAAGATCTAGAATGAATTTCACCATTGGAGGTGAACCGATGAAGATGCCAATCGAAATTATCCAGGCATTTGCTTATCTCAAAAAAGCGGCAGCCCTGACCAACCAGGAATTGGGGGTTTTACCGCCTGAAAAAGCGGAAATAATAAGCCAGATTTGTGATGAGATACTCGATGGTAAACTTGACGATCAGTTTCCTTTGGTTGTCTGGCAAACCGGATCAGGCACCCAATCAAATATGAATGTAAATGAAGTTGTTGCCAATCGCGCGCATGTAATTCTTGGTGGTCAATTGACAGATGACAAGAAAAAAATTCATCCCAATGATGATGTAAACAAATCCCAGTCATCCAACGATACTTTCCCGACAGCAATGCACATTGCAGCCTATAAGTTCCTTGTAAAAGAGACCATCCCTAGGATCATAAAACTCAGGGATACCCTGCATATAAAAGCAGAATTATTCAAGGATGTTGTGAAAATTGGCAGAACACACTTCATGGATGCCACACCGTTAACCCTTGGAATGGAGTTTTCCGGTTATGTATCTCAACTCGATCATGGCTTGAAAGCGCTGGAAAATACATTCGACCATCTGGCTGAACTGGCCCTTGGAGGTACCGCCGTCGGAACAGGTTTGAATACACCCAAAGGTTATGCCGAACTTGTTGCTAAGAAAATTGCTGAATTAACCGATCTGCCTTTTGTATCAGCTGAAAATAAATTTGAATCCCTGGCAGCACATGATGCGATGGTTGAAACCTCAGGAGCGTTAAAACAGATTGCCGTCAGTTTGATGAAGATTGGCAATGATATCAGAATGCTGTCATCGGGTCCTCGATGTG
>JBHOSY010000139.1:0-12762 GCA_042584165.1 Bacteroidota bacterium
GGCCTGTTGCGATGGGTTCAATGTTATAGATTTTGCATTGTGGAAAAAAGCCGCCCCCGGACATATTATGAAATGGAATTCACCCTGGGGGATCGGATTCCCGGGATGGCATCTTGAATGTTCAGTAATGAGCACAAAATACCTTGGTAAAACCTTTGATATTCACGGGGGAGGTATGGATTTGAAATTTCCACATCATGAGTGTGAAATTGCACAATCTTCCGGTGCTTTTGGTAAAGATCCTGTAAAGTACTGGCTTCATACAAATATGCTGACTGTAAACGGTCAGAAAATGAGTAAATCTCTGGGCAATCAATTCCTTCCCGAGGATCTGATCACAGGGAATCACGAAATACTGGATAAGGCTTTTAGCCCCATGTCTGTACGGTTTTTCATGCTCCAATCCCATTATTCCAGTACGCTCGATTTTTCAAATGAAGCATTGAAAGCTGCAGAAAAAGGATACAAGAAGATTGCAAATGGTCTTAAAACAATTCGTGAACTTGAATATACTGATGATGGAGATGCAATCAATGAAAATTCAGTAAAACAGATAGATCAGATATGCGACAATTGCTATCGTTCAATGAATGATGATTTTAATACGGCAGTTACACTAAGTCATCTGTTCAATCTTCTTAAAAAGATAAATGGATTGCATACGGGGAATTTGAAACACTCAGAAATAGGTATTAAAGCCTTTAATAAACTCATAAATACGTATCGGGAGTTTGTGATTGACATTCTTGGATTGCCAGAGGAAAAATTAGCTGGTTCAGAGGCATTTTTAAGAATTGTGCTGGATTTTTATAGAGATGCCAAATTGAAAAAGGAATATGATAAAGTTGATCATATCAGAGAACTGCTTAAAGATCATGGAGTTGTATTGAAGGATATGAAAGATAAAATTGATTGGGCATATGAAGAGTAGGGTAAGTCGTCTGCTATGGCTCATTTTATTTCTCATCCTTTCCATTTATTGCTGTTCCCAAAAGAAGGAGAGAATTGATAAAGTAAGAAAATCAGAAAAAATTGTAAGTGTCCCGAATTTCATTGCGGATTCTGCTTATCAATTCATATTCGATCAGGTTAATCTAGGACCTCGAGTCCCCAACTCTCCTTCTCACAGAAATTGTGCAACATATCTGGTTAAGAAATTAAAAGAATATGGAGGCGATGTAACTGAACAGGATTTTACACAGGTTTCATATGATGGCACCAGACTTTATCTGAAAAATATTATTGCAAGTTTCAATCCTGACGCATCTCGAAAAATCTTAATGGCTGCTCATTGGGATACAAGACCATTTGCTGACAAAGATTCAATAAACATTAATAATCCTATCGATGGGGCAAATGATGGAGGAAGTGGAGTTGGTGTTCTCTTGGAGATTGCCCGTATTATCGGGAAATATCCATCTCCTGACATCGGGGTAGACATTATTTTGTTTGACGGAGAAGACTATGGAGAACCTGAATCTTTTAAAAATGATCCCGGATACAAATCAACAGCTAAAATCTGGTGGTGTCTGGGATCTCAGTACTGGTCGGAAAACAAGCATATCAAAAATTATTCCGCCTATTATGGAATTCTACTTGATATGGTTGGTGGTAAAAATGCAAAATTCTACAAGGAAGGTGGATCGATGCAATTTGCCAGGAAAATTGTTGCTAAGGTTTGGAAAGCCGGAAATCAATTAGGATATCAGGCGTATTTTATTGATCAACAATCACCAGGAATAATGGATGACCATGTTTTTGTAAACAGGAATGCAAAGATCCCAATGATCAATATCGTGGAATTTGATCCCAATGACCGGGATGAATATTTTGGAAGTTATCACCATACACACCGTGATAATATGGATATCATTGATCCAGTAACACTAAAGGCAGTAGGACAAACTTTACTTCATGTGATTTATCACCAGTAAGGATATCCCTAAAAGATAAATATACAAGAAATTGGTAATTTTGTAGTTCAAAAAATTCAAAAATAAATGTTTGACAGTCTTAGTTATAAGTTAGACAAGGCATTCAAGAACCTGAAAGGTCAGGGAAGGATAACAGAAATAAATGTAGCTGCCACGGTGAAGGAGATTCGTCGAGCGCTTATCGATGCCGATGTTAACTACAAAGTTTCAAAAGAGGTAACTGACAATATCAGGACGAAAGCGCTTGGACAGGATGTACTGTTGTCGGTGTCTCCGGGACAGTTACTAACAAAGATCGTTTCAGAGGAACTAGCGATCTTGATGGGTGGTACGATAACCGACATGGAACTCAGTGGAGATCCTGCAATAGTATTGATATCAGGTTTGCAGGGCTCTGGGAAAACCACATTTGCCGCTAAGCTTGCCAATCATCTTAAAAAACAGGGAAGGCAAATATTACTCGTAGCATGTGATATTTATCGTCCCGCTGCTATTGATCAGCTTAATGTATTAGGAGAACAAGTAGGTATTGAGGTTTATTCTGAACCAGAAAATAAGGATGCTGTTAAAATTGCTCATAATGCCGTTAAATATGCCAAGTCGAATAGCAAAAAGATAATTATTGTGGATACTGCCGGACGTCTGGCTATTGATGAGGTAATGATGCAGGAAATCACTGAATTGAAAAAAGAATTAAACCCTGCAGAAACATTATTTGTTGTAGACTCTATGACCGGTCAGGATGCTGTGAATACCGCACGAACATTCAATAAACGTCTGGATTTTGATGGTGTGGTTCTTACCAAACTTGATGGTGATACAAGAGGTGGTGCCGCGTTATCAATTCGAAATGTGGTGGAAAAACCAATTAAATTCATCAGTACCGGTGAAAAAATGGATGCCATCGATGTATTCCATCCAGACAGGATGGCACAGCGTATTCTCGGTATGGGTGATGTTGTTTCACTCGTGGAAAGAGCCCAACAAGCTTATGATGAAGAGGAAGCCCGACGGATCAGTAAGAAAATCAGAAAAAATCAATTCAATTTCAATGATTTTATTTCACAACTGGAACAGATCAAGAAAATGGGTAATCTGAAAGATCTGGTAGGAATGATCCCGGGAATGGGTAAAGCAATGAAAGGACTTGATCTTGATGATGCGTCTTTCAAACCCATAGAGGCAATCATACAATCCATGACATCACAGGAACGTGAAAATCCAGATATGCTGAATGGAAGCAGGCGTAAAAGAATAGCAAACGGTAGTGGAACATCTATTCAGGAAGTAAATAATCTTCTGAGGCAGTTTGGAGATATGCGGAAAATGATGCGTACTATGAATAAGATGGGCGGCAAAAGAGCGTTGACACAAATGAATATGATGAATAAGTAAAGGGTACTTATTATATAAAAAAACCTTGACACAAAATGTCAAGGTTTTATTTATACAATACGCCTGTTATACATACATTACTGATTTAACAGCTTCAATTGTACGCTCGACGTTAGGTATCGCCTGATCAATTAAATTGGGAGCATAAGGAAGTGGTACATCAAGACACGTTACACGTTGTATTGGTGCATCAAGGAAATCGAAAGCATGTTTTTGAACATGATATGTAATCTCTGAAGAGATGGACGCTAGCGGCCAAGACTCTTCAACAATCACTAATCTGTTTGTTTTCTTTACTGAATTTACAATAGAGTCAAAATCGATGGGGCGAACGGTTCTTAGGTCTATCACTTCGCAGGAAGTTCCATCCTTTCCAAGTTCCTCTGCAGTTTGAAGTGCTATTTTCGTTATTTTCCCAAATGTAGCAATTGTTACGTCGCTACCTTCCTGTTTTACATCAGCTACACCAAGTGGTATTATATACTCTCCTTCCGGCACTGGTCCCCTGTCGCCATAGGTTACCTCTGACTCCATGAATATAACCGGATCGTCATCCCGGATTGATGATTTCAGTAATCCTTTGGCATCATATGGAGTAGATGGTATTACTACTTTCAAGCCGGGTGTATTGGCATACCAGTTCTCAAAATTCTGAGAGTGTTGAGCTGCAAGTTGCCCTGCACTTCCTGTTGGCCCCCGGAAAACGAGTGGAATGGGAAATTGTCCGCCAGACATATAATTCATTTTGGCAGCAGAGTTTATTATCTGATCTATTGCAACTAATGAAAAGTTGAATGTCATAAATTCAATGATGGGTCTGAGATCATTCATGGCAGCACCAACACCCAAACCAGCAAAGCCAAGCTCAGTAATGGGAGTATCAATGATTCTGTCAGGGCCAAATTCATCAAGCATGCCCTGGCTTACTTTATATGCACCGTTATACTGGGCAACTTCTTCCCCCATGAGGAATACATTCTTGTCTCGCCTCATTTCCTCTGACATCGCTTCACGAAGTGCTTCCCTGAATTGAATCTCTCTCATATTAAATCATTTTTAACGGAATGCAAAAATAGATAATCACATATGAATAACAAAAAGACTATCCCTTTTGATTTTTGAAGGCAAAAAAAAACCCCGGCTTGTCAGCCAGGGTTTCAATATATATTTGATTTTACTGAATTGCGTTTCTGAATCCTTCAGAATCCACAAATTTCACAAACTCGAGATCTCCAAGTGCTTTCTGTTTCAATGCAGGATCTGCATCAACAGCTTTCTTTAGGTTTGTAACTAATTCTGCAGCATCGCCCATCCTAGCAGCAGTTATAGCAGATGTATAATAAGCTAACGCATAGTCTTCTTTCATCTCTGTAACTTCTGTAAATGTATTTTTAGCGATTTCGAAATCTTTCTTCAGAAGATGAGCAAGACCTTTGTTAAATAGATTGTCGCAATTCTCCTTAGCCATGGACAAGCTCTTAACGGCTTCGTTATATTCAGCTTTCTTAACTTCCATAACACCTTTCACACCATTAAAGCCCTGAGCATGCTTAACAGGAGGATTCATTTCGGCTGCTCTTGCAATAGCGTCATATCCCTGGTCAACTTTACCTTGCATTGCATAACCAACACCTAGATTTCCTTGAGCATGAGGATTGTTTTCCTTATTTTTCAAAGAGATTTCAAATTGGGTGACTGCCATATCAGCTTTTTGTGTTGGATCATTACCATCATTTAATGCCTCCATTGCCTGTGCTAAGTAAACAGCACCAAGATTATTATGAGAAGCAAAGTGAGGATACTGCTTGGTAGCTACCTTATATATTGCCTCTTTTTCACTTAATGATGGTGTTAGGTGTGCCGCATAAGCCATCTCACCATAGGTTAAAGTATCTGCAGGAGCTTTTCCTTCAACAATCATCTTGGCAAGAATTGCTATTTCTGCATCAGACTTCTTATCTACAACAGTCAGTATCTCAGTTTGAGCTGTCCTTAAATCAGGATAGATATCTTCGAAAACTTTCTTATATGTCGAAAGTTTTTGTAGTTTTTTCTCTTTTGCCTCGAATGATCCACTTCCATTAACGATTGTAAGCCATTCTGATTTTTCAGAGGAAGAGATCTTATCATATTCATCCAATTTCATTTTTAATTCTGCCCAATCTTCGATCACAGGCTTGAGAACGAATTTAATTGAATCAGCCATGCCTTTATAATCATAGCGATCCATCATTCTACTATAGAAATTCTCGATAACCTTTGCTCTGTCTTGTGCCAGATTTGAGTTAACTCTTTCAGGACCTTCAGGAGAGTGTGTACCAGTAATTGTCACGGTTCTTGTGACATTCTTTTCTGCAATAAATGCCTGAAGGAATTTACCGCGGTCACTTCTCCTTTCGGAATAACGGAGTTCGGATCTGCCTTGCAGGAAAAAGAAATTCACACTTGTTGGTGCAAGTTCTTCCTGGGGAGTGAATCCAACTACTTGATCATCAGAGTAATCATAATTAACAAATGCAGCATAATGAACATCTTTCACAAGTAGTGATGTGGTA
Organism: Bacteroidota bacterium; assembly: GCA_042584165.1. GTDB lineage: Bacteria > Bacteroidota > Bacteroidia > Cytophagales > Cyclobacteriaceae > JBHOSY01. The sequence goes on from JBHOSY010000139.1 coordinate 5,885, forward strand.
ATCAGGCCTCTTGCTAACGGAACAGGCGGTGTGGCCTTAACTTCTTGGCCTTTTTTAGGGTCAATGGCAGTACCTTCAAAAATAAGGTTACCGCTACCCATTCCATCCTTATAGCCAAAACTGTATGTTTCAACCATTTTGGGCTGCTGGGTATCACTGCTTGGAAACTCGTTGGCCACGAATTCGATCCGGTCCATTGTTTCAGTCTGTCCTTCATATTCATACCGGGAGTCCAAGGCGTAAACCAGATTCGCTTTTAGCATTTTAACCGGGAGTGCAGCAGATACTTCATATTCTACCTGTCCTCCATGTAGTTCAAGTGGATTAGGAGTAACTTTAATATCCTGATCCTTGGCCATTTTCACCATTGAATTCAGAGCACAACCGGAAAAAAATAAAGCTCCTGTAATCCCTAAAATAGCCAGCGCTAAACTTATTCTTCTCATTGGATTAGTGGTTTAATTTTGTTCAAATGAAATTCTTTACGAAGGTATTTGTAAAAAGTATATATTGCAATAATAGTTATAAAAAAGCAATGACAAAACTATTTTAATACAATTTGATTTATAATTTTGCATTACAAGTATTTTATAAATGAAAAGAATTCAGAATTATTTCGAAAATCAGGCCTTCGGTGTTTGTACTAGACTGGGAGAAAAACTGCGGATTCCAACATCAAGTATCAGGATTTTCTTCATTTACTCCTCATTTTTAACATTTGGATCTCCTGTCATTGTATATCTTGCGTTAGCATTTATTATGAATTTTCGAAAGATTTTGAGACGCAGGAATAATCCTATCTGGTATTATTGATTCTTAAATCCCTGTATTTATTAATGCCTTTGAAGAAATGTTGCCATACAATACTTGAATTGTATATTTCCAAGAATTTGCCTTTTCTTAAGCCCCTATACTTCCGTCTCTTTTTATGGTACCGGTTAATATGAATTAAAATATGCAGGTATGCTTTCATAACGGCCCAGGCATCTTTCGGTGATTCACTCACAAGAAACTTCAATGAGGCCAATCCATCAAGTAGAAAACGAAGGATCAGGGAATACAACAATACACTTGTCCTATGATTTTTTATCAATAAAAGCAGGCTGTTTCTAAAATTAAGATATGTTTTTTGGGGATTCGATTTCGGAAGTGTTCCCCCTCCAAGGTGATATACGGTACTTTCTCCACAATACCATACACTGAATCCCTTCAATTGCATCCTCCAGCAAAGATCAATCTCTTCCATATGGGCAAAGAAATCTTCATCAAATCCACCTGATTCAAGGAAGTGTTCTGTTCTTACAAAGAAACAGGCACCTGAAGCCCAAAAAACTGGTACGACATCATTATATTGATTCTCATCTTCTTCAAGGCTGTCAAAAAGTCTCCCGCGACAAAATGGATAACCGAGATAATCGATAAATCCTCCACCAGCACCTGCGTACTCAAATTGATTTCTCGATGAATAAGATAGAATTTTTGGTTGACCGGCCACGATTGATGGATCCGATTCCATCATCTTAAGTATAGGTTTAATCCAGTTTTCAGTTACCTCGACATCTGAATTCAATAATACACAGAATTCAGAATTCACCTGGGCAATTGCAAGGTTATAACCCTTACTGAAGCCATGATTTTCTTCAAATTGAATGATTCGAATATTGGGATATTGATTTTGAAGAAATTGGATGGATCCATCAGTTGAGTTATTATCCGCAACAATAATCGGGTGATCCTGGCTGAATTTCACAACCGATGGCAAAAAGGTCTGCAGATGCTTTCTGCCATTATAATTAAGTATTACAATGGACACCAAGTCCATCAGACCAGACCACTCAAATCCAAACCTGGAATATTCGGCAAAACGCCACCGGCACTTTTTCGAACTTCTTCTTTTGCAACGATATCGGCTTCAGCCATGGCCTTGTTAATCGCGGCTACAATAAGATCTTTCATCATATCTTTGTCTTCTGGTTTTATCAAATCATCATCAATCTGAAGCTCAAGAAGTTGCTTCTGACCGTTAACGATCGCTTTAACCATACCAGCACCGGATTCACCTTCGACCCTGATTTGAGCCAGTTTATCCTGTGCTTCTTTCATTTTGGTCTGAACTTCCTTCAACTTGCCGAAAAGATCCATCATGTTTACCATATTTCTTTATTTACTTTATCAGGATAACTGTTCCTGTCCGTTTATATTCTTTTTCGAAAAAATCAGTTGCCTGCACCTCAAAGATATACGATCCAAATGGTAATTCCTTGCCATCTAATGAACCATCCCACCCTCTGGATTGATCCTCTGATTCAAAAATTAAACTGCCATGCCTTGTGAATACCCTCAACCTGAATTTCATCATTTCAGTTCCTTTAGTAATGAAAATATCATTTAATCCATCTCTGTCGGGTGTAAAAGCTGTTGGGATAAACAGATTACCATCCAGTATTTTAAGAAAAGAATTGGAATACACAGTATCCAGTTCGGGATCATCCGGCACAGCAAATACACTGTATCTTTCAACCTGGGTTTTATAATATTCAGGATCTGTGAAAGATGTGTTTTGCCTGGTACTTAGCTGTCTGAGCAGGTCTCCTTCCTCATCTAAAGTCTCCAGGAAATATGTTGAAACTCCAGAATTCCATCCTGTATAAGATGTCCACTTAAAAAGATCTTCTTCTGGATTAGTCAGAAACATGGTACAGGTCAGGGCTCCCAGGTTCGATCGGTTATCACACTCATCCACATAATTTACCCTGTAACAGATCTTATCATCAATTATATCCTCAGTATCATGTGTGTAAGATGTACTTAAAGTTGTATCAATGGTAGAATATATGTCATCCCCGGTTTGCAATTGAATGAAATATTTCTGTATCTCATTTAAACCTGTGGGGGATATCCAGGAAAGATCAACGTACTCACCATTTACGGATGCACTGGTATTCCTAATGGCAGGAGGGAAATAAACCGAATAAGCGGTCACACATACTGTATCAGAATAGCTGGTTGCGCCGTTAGTATTTCGAAATGCTACTGAATAGCAGTAATCCTGGCCGCATTCTATACCAAGATCAATATAAAAGTTTGCATTCTCCTGATCCAGGGTAACTAATACCTGACCATCCTTGGATATTTCATAAGCCTGAAATTTCAATGGATATATATCCCAGTCAAGACGATTTCTGCTATTTTCTGCCTGAACGTTTAATCTAACAGTACTCAAAGTATCTGAATAAATGTATTTACCCTGGCATGCATCAAAGGCGGATACCCTGTAAATATAGGTGTTGTCGGTTGTATTTAAATTATCGATAGAATACGCATATTCAGGATATTGAACAAGGTCAATTGGAACAAAACCGGAAGGCAGATTTATGGCCACATCTAATTGATACACAACATCTGGTATTAACGTCAATCCCAACTCCACTTTTCCATTGGTTTGGTCCGTTTCAGTTAAATAGATATCATCGATTCGACCCGCACTCAGGTTGTTAATCGTCTGAAAGGTTTCCGAACTTATTCCGCAATTTTCCTTTGCGTTTAAAAAAAGGCCTTTTACAATAATCTGATGTGTTCCTGCAGGATAGGAATATTCCGGGATGGGATCTCCCTGGAAAATTGTGGTACTATCTGATGGTGTGAAAAATATCCTGTATTGCTCATATTGATCAGATTGTATGACAAGGGTGGCGGCTTGACCTTCACATGTGAGAACCTTAAATTCGGGGATCTCCGGATTTAAAACTTCAATATTAATCGAATCCGTTTTAGGTATATTGTCCAATCCCACCAGTTGAACAATTGTATGATTGCCAGTAGAATCATATATGAATGAGATCTCTTCATCAGGTTCAAATCCAATAAATACACCGTCTCCCTCAAAATCATATTGAATAACAACATCGTCCGGAAAAGTATCCGTTTCATTGATAATCACTTTTAGTGGGGAGCAACCTCGGTCATAATTAACTTCAAATCGTTCTCGCTGGCTTGAATTTTGAGCAAATAGATCAGCTGCAGGCAAATAAAGTCCTGCAATTAATACCCAGGATATATATAAATTACGACTCAAGCTGCTTAATCTGGTCAACAAAATTTTTGATAAGGCCTATTTTATAGCTTGCAACAGGGTATTCATATCAACCTCAACCTGCTCACCGCTAATCATGTTTTTTAATGTATATATTCCTTTATCAACCTCATCCCGACCGATTAAAACAACGAAGGGTATACCTTTTTTATTGGCATAATTCAGCTGTTTTTTCAATTTAACAGGATCAGGATAGATCTCTGAAGAAATTCCTTCACGACGCAGATTATTCAATAAGCCAAGTCCATATTTCTGCAATTCAGGATCAAGAGAGGTTATTAAGACTTTTGTGATACGATCACTCAATTCAGGGAACAGATTCATTTCGGTCATTACATCAAATATCCTGTCAATACCAAATGAGAATCCTACACCTGATAAACCTTCCAATCCAAAAACACCGGTTAGGTCATCATAACGACCTCCTCCTCCGATACTTCCCATAACAATACCTTCTGCCTTTACTTCAACAATTACTCCGGTATAGTAGCTCAATCCCCTGGCGAGGATGATATCGAATTCAAGTTTTTGATTGTCAGATCCCATATCTGAACTGAATGCTAAAACTTCCTTGATTTCACGAAGACCTTCCATACCAGGGACGCTTGAACTGAGTAAATCTTCCAAATAAATTATCTTTTCACTATTCGAGCTTTTGATATTCAGAATTTCATTAATTTTCTTAAGAGATGATTTATTAAATCCGGTATCAGCAAGTTCTTCAAGAACCTTTTCTTTTCCAATCTTGTCAAACTTATCGATGGTAACATAAAAGGCTTGCTCTTTGCCCTTGACACCTAACACTTCAGTGATTCCTTCGAGTATTTTCCTGCTGTTAATTCTAGTTACAACATGAATTTTCAGTCTATCGAATACATCTTCGATCATTCTTACAATTTCTGCTTCACAGGTAAGGGATTTTGTCCCAACTACATCCGCATCACATTGAAAAAATTCACGATACCTCCCTTTCTGGGGCCTATCTGCACGCCAAACTGGCTGCATCTGGTACCGCTTGAAAGGAAATGCAATCTCATGCTGGTTCATCACAACATACCTGGCAAAAGGTACAGTTAAATCATAACGAAGACCTTTTTCTGAGATTCTTGTCGCTAAAGACTTGTATCCAAGTTCCAGAGCATCTCCTTTTAATTTTGAGAGAAAATTTCCCGAATCAAGAATTTTAAATAATAATTTATCTCCTTCATCACCATACTTCCCTGTCAAAACACTCAGGTTCTCCAGTGCCGGAGTTTCTAATGGCAGATAACCGTAATTTTCGAATACTTTCTGGATTGTTGAAAGAATGTGATTACGTTTCACCATGGTATTTGGCGAGAAATCGCGGGTTCCCCTGGGTAGAGTAGGTTTCTGTTTGCTCATTGATTTCCTGATTTATTGGATAACCTTCAATTCTTTTCCAACTTTTTTAAAGGCGTCAATGGCCCTGTCTAGTTGCTCTTTTTCATGTAAAGCTGAAATCTGAACACGAATCCTTGCCTGATCCTTAGGTACCACAGGGTAATAAAAGCCTATGACGTAAATTCCTTTTTCAAGAAGCTTGGCGGCCATTTGTTGCGACAATACTGCGTTATAAAGCATGATTGGCACGATTGGATGATCACCCGGTTTAATATCAAATCCAGCTTTAGCCATTTCTGCCCTGAAGTATTTAGTGTTCTCTTCCAGTTTATCGCGAAGATCAGTAGTAGATGACAACAGGTCAAATACAGCAATAGAAGCACCTACCATTGGAGGTGCCAGTGTGTTGGAAAACAGATATGGCCGGGACCGTTGCCTGAGCATATCCACAATCTCTTTTCTCCCGGAAGTAAATCCTCCGGAAGCCCCCCCCAGCGCTTTTCCCAGGGTGCTTGTGATTATATCCACGCGATCCATAACGTTCCGATATTCATGTACGCCTCTTCCTGTTTTCCCCATAAATCCTGTGGCATGACTTTCGTCGCTCATCACTACTGCTCCATATTTTTCGCTCAGATCACATATCTTATCCAGTTGTGCTATCGTACCATCCATACTGAATACGCCATCGGTAACCACAATTTTTATTTTAGAATCACCGGCTTCCTTTAATCTATCTTCTAAATCGGCCATGTCATTATGCCTGTATCTATACCTTTTGGCTTTGCATAATCTTACACCATCAATTATCGACGCATGGTTCAGTTCATCTGATATGATGGCACTGTCTGATCCCAGAAGTGGTTCAAACACTCCCCCATTAGCGTCAAAAGCAGCAACGTACAATATGGTATCCTCCATTCCTAGAAATGCCGATATCTTTTCTTCTAATGTTTTGTGAATGTCCTGTGTTCCACAAATAAATCGGACCGATGATAATCCATATCCATGCGAATCAATAGCTCTCTTGGCAGCTTCAATTACATCTGGATGTGAAGAAAGTCCCAGGTAGTTGTTAGCACAGAAATTCAATACTTTTTTACCACCCTGAATAGTAATTTCTGCTCCCTGCGGAGAAGTAATGATCCGTTCCTGTTTAAAAAGTCCAGCCTCTCGTATATTATTCAACTCTTGCTCGAGTGCCGGTTTCATGTTTTCATACATAATCTTTTAATATTTGGGAAAAACTCGGTCATAATATCGGGATCATTATGATTCACTTTCTCAAAATTATAAAACGATTGGATTTCCCTGACAATTTAACTTGTACAAATATAGGTATAATCGAGTTGTGAGTTCAGCCTTCAGGATTTATTGATTTGGTGGTTGTGATTTTGGATTTTGGATGCATTGATTTAATTAA
>JBHOSY010000140.1:0-12733 GCA_042584165.1 Bacteroidota bacterium
GTACTAAGATCCTGATTTGAAAAATCGGAGACCGACAGAAAAAATAACATTCGACCTTTATTAAGCAATTTAATAAAAATAGAATTGTTAGCGGTCTGACTGCTCGTTGTATTCAGGTAGCTTAAAAATCCTCTCCATCTTTTGCCATTTTTCTGCTGATGAGGCTCCGGGTTTTGTAGCCTGGTATTTTGTCATTAGATCTTCCCATTCGGCCTGTCGCGGCAAATCTGCCAGTGTTGTCATCTGCTCTTCAAAATTAAAATCAGTGGGAACCGTAAGGATCATAAACAATGTTGTGCCAAACCGGTATATTTCTGAATCAATGACACCCACCTGCCTTATCCCAGCTGGAATTTCTTTCCAGATATTCTTGGCTTGGTGCCAGGTTTCATATTCAGTAATTAGTTTCGGATCATCTTTCAATTCAAGTGTCATGCAGTAGCGCCGGGTTTCAGTTTCTAAAACGGGCTGTTCATATCCTGTGTCTTTATTCTCCATGATTTGAGCATACAAGGTGGAATGAACATTCAGAAGTATGAATAGCAGGAGTAATTTAAAAATTAAAGTTTTCATGATCTATTTTTTAAAATGGCAAATAGCGAAGAATAAATAACAAAAAAATGACAATGTTCAATATTCAAAAAAAAATCTGTAGTACTTTATGATATTGACCCATTTTGAATGCTCTTTCGGTTACCTGAAAATATAGTACAATATAATCATTACAAATATTAATATCCCGGACAGTATCCTGGCATCTCCAATTCCAGTGATCTTACCTTTTGTTATGAATGATGTAACAGAATCCAGGCTTACCTTACTCACTTTTTCATAATCGGGTCTTGGAGTGAGTAAACTGACAATGACAAACACGACACAACAAATGAAGAATAACCACCATGCCTGCATCATGAAAGGGATCCCTAATCCATCTGTAATCATCATCGAACCACTCAATGGTGCAAAATCAAGCATAAATACAATTACTCCCAGCACGAATCCGGTGATCATGGAAACCAGTGCGCCCTGTTGATTTCCTCTTCTCCAGAAAACACCCAGTATTAAAACTGAAGATACAGGTGGTGATAGTACTGCTAACAAAGAATTCACTGCTTCGAATATGCTTTTAAACTGGCCTATAAATGGAGACCATAATACGGCAGATACCATGACCACCAGTATTGTGATCCGTCCTATCCGCAAAATCCTTTTATCGGGTGTATTTGGGAATAACCTTTTAACAATATCGATCGAAACTAATGTACCAGAACTGTTTAATCCTGCTGCAATTGTGCTCATTAATGCTGCCATTAGGGTTGCGGCCAGCACTCCTTTCAGGCCAACAGGCATTAACTCGGTAATAAGAACAGGTAAAGCATCATTTGGATCAGTAATCTTGTCGCCAAACAGGGCAAAAGCCAGTACTCCCGGAAGAACCATTATAAATACCGGGAGGATCTTAATAAAACCCGCGAAAATGGGTCCTTTCTTTGCATCTTCCAGTGTTTTTGCTCCAAGAACCTTTTGAACAATGGTTTGATCAGCACACCAGTAATACAATCCCAGAACCGGATAACCGAGTAACACTGCCCAGTAGGGTAGAGGACTCGATGCATTCGTATGTATGACACTTAGCTGCAGTGGTTTTAATGCAGCTTTTAATTCAGATAGCGTATGTATTCCATGGTCTCCCAACGCATGAATGGATAGTATGGTCATAATGATCGCACCAACAACCAGAATAACTGTTTGTATGGATTCTGTAATTACAACAGCCTTCAAACCACCTAAGACGGTATATGCCAGTGTTGCACCCGAAATTACAAGGATCGAGGTCATAAAGTCGATTCCGAAAAAGTTATCAAATACGATAGCTCCTGCATACAAACTCACTCCAATATGACCAAACAGGGCACTCATCAGGGCTATAAAGGCAAGAAATGATCGTGTGTATGGTCCATAACGTCTTTCCAGGAATTCCGGCAATGTCGAGATCTTAGTTTTGAAATAAAATGGGGCGAAAATCAATCCCAGTATGATCAAAAGGAATGTTGCCATCCACTCAAAATTTCCCCATACCAGCCCGTCTTTGTACCCCTGGGCAACCAATCCAACCATATGAATGGTTGAAATATTTGCTGCGAACAAAGCCGCTCCGATCATTAACCAATTAAGTGATCTGCCTGCAAGGAAAAATCCTTCACTGTCTTTCCTTTTACGGCCTTTTAATCCCTCATAAATTCCAATGAATAAAATTCCCCCGAGGTAAACCAGGATAATTATCAGATCAATAGTGGATATGTTGCTATTCATCTTACCTTAAATGTTCATATTAATTTGAATAATATGGTCTTTGTATTAGTGAATGCCGCCACCTTCATCCTTCCTTCATTCTTCTTCCTTCCTCAACAGATCTATTCTTATTTGATAGGATATTGAAGATTATAAGATCTCAGAACTGCCTAGACTAGTTGAGCAAAAGATCAGGATTATCAGGCCCGAAGTGTTTCAACATTACAATAGGATCAGATTTGGAAGGATTAACAATGGTCACACCCTCCTGTGCAGCTTTTTCAGTTACAAAAAATTCATCATGCGTCAGTTGTCCAAAACGTATCATGGCTGGCGTTTCAACATCCCAAACACCCATTTTCCCATGCCCTTGCATCATAATTAAGCCATAAGCAGCATTATCCTTAATAGTTACAGATTGTTCCGGGAATATGGTTAATTCCTTTGCAGAAAAATCTTTAGATTTATAGCATACCCAGTTCTCCCGATAACCTTCATTTTTCATTTGCTCAATGGCTGAAACAGGTATTGGATTCATCTTTCTGTTCGCTGCAAAATCAGGATCAAGATTGATCTCCCAGTTAATCACATCAAGAAGATGTTCGTAATCACCCATTTTATCATCCGGCGTATTTTTCCATAAAAGTTCTTCAGGTATCACAGTATCCCCCGTAACAGACTCATACATGGCGAATACATCAGAAGCCTTTTGAGGTTCATAAGTGCATAAACTTCCAGGTGCGTGGAGTACACCAGGTGGAACATCCCAACCTGTACCTACCCGCAACACCTGGGCGCTGGATAGATCAGTGATCTTATTTTCTCCTTTTGAAAAGTTTACCAGGCATTCTTTAACCTGCTCTCTTGTTGTTCCGGGATTCAATCCAAAAAAAGTATACGGAAATTCTCCTCCATGATTATTGACCTGTGGCGGGAAATAATATGCCTCGGGTTTGCCAACCTGACCTGTTAATCCTGCGTATTCATCATTCTGGTGTATATGGAAAGGCAATGCCTTCAGGTTATCAAAAAATTTAGAATACATCGGCCAGCATTCATGTTGATTCCAAAGACGTTCACCTATTATTTCTGATTTCAGCTCATTAATAGTTTCGCTCAGTAGAAATTGTTTGGATTTTCCTCCGTTTTCAAAGACAATATGGCTCAGCCCTTCATTTTTACTGGTCAGAGGGCCGTTATCAGCAGGGGTTGTAGATGAAAACCACCTTTCATCAATACCGCCCCTTTCTCCTCCAAGGGCATAGTAATCATCCGGATGGAGTTTTACACGCCGCCCCGGTATACAGAAGGATCGTGGTACCCAGGTGGCTGTCAGTCTCAGAATGCCTTTTCCCTGTTCCAGGGCACTATTTGCTAATTCTCTTATTGACATAATCTTAAATTTATCAAGGATGCCATCTTTTCAAAAGATGTCATCCTTTTGGAATTAAGTTATTTGATTATATTAATTTTATTATATTCTTCGATATCAATAATATCTTCTTTAAGTCTTATATCCGGAACTTCTTTTCCTTCCGGAGCAGTAATATTTGCCCATGCCAGTTCGCCATCCTTCCATTCCATATCAATGGTGAACCCTCCTCTTGCTTTTATTCCTGATATCTTTCCTGTATTGAGTTCATCAGGTAATGCTGGTAAAAGATGAATTTCTCCCATATGGGATTGTAACAGCATCTCAGTAATACACCCGGGAAGGGAAGCCGATCCGTCCAGTTGATAATGAAGATGCAGGTCACCCTCCATTTCACATCGTTCAGGATTCGGGCTGAAACCGGCGTGCTGGAAGGTAAGGACATTCTCAAAACCTTCCTCAGTTAACATTTCGGTCATGATTTTATTGGCCCGATTTCCATCCATTAAACGGGTCCATGACCACATTCGATGGGCTCTTGCCCAGTTTCCTCCAGAGGCACTTTCCTGTTCCATGAATCGACCATCCCCTCTCATATCCAGAGCTTTCTTTGCTGCCACGGCTAGTTCAGGAGTAGTTGTTGGATGTATCTGGAAGCCTGGCGCAACTGCATACAAATGTGCAATATGGCGATGATGGCATTCAGGATCATCGATATCCCAGTACCATTCCTGAAGTTGTCCATACTTCCCGATTTTCAATGGCAGAAGTTGATCCCTCGTCGCCAATAACTTTTTGGCAAACGCATCCTCACCCATTAGTTTTGCTGCTTTTGATGTGTTGGAAAACAGGTCCCAGAGCATCTCCATATCCTGGTAGACCCCCGGCAGACTGTAGACATATTTTCTACTTCTGAAATCATGAAAAGCAGGATTCAAACCTTCATCAGTCATCAGGGCACCATGTTCAGCTGAAACAGTAGGTGCCGTAATCAGGTATCCTTCATAAGGGAATACATTTTCAAGCCAGAAAACAGATGCATCCTTTAATAACGGATAGGCCTGGATTTTCAGATAATCCATATCCTGTGTGAAAGCAAAATGATCCCAAACATGCTGGCAATGCCATGCTGATCCCATGGAATACATACCCCAGGGATGATTTCCCCATGGAGCTGCATGACCCCAGATATTTCCGGTTGTATGACTGATCCAACCATCGGTGCCATATACACGTTGTGCTACTTCTCTTCCTGATTTTGCGAGATCATCGATCCAATCAATATAGGATTGATGACATTCTAACAGGTCCGTTGGTCCGCACGACCAGTAAATTTCCTGAAGGTTGACATTACTCTGGTAATTTCCTGCCCAGGGAGCCCAGGGGAATACATTCCATACTCCCTGGAGGTTGGAGGGCAAGGTATTTGGTCGGGATGAACTGATGATCATATAACGCCCAAGATTAAAAGCAAGTTCTTTATACCCGGGATCTGATTCCCCTGATTTATACCGCTTGTACCGCTCATTTGTCGGGAGAATTTCTGCCTCTTTATTTCCTGCAAGCTCAAGACTAACACGATCATAAAGTTCCTTATAATCCGAGCTATGCTTTTTTTTCAATTGATCGAAAGATTGAGCTTTTATTTGTTCAAGGATTTTCCTGCAGACAATATCTGGATCTTCACCAACATAGTCCGGGTATTTCATTTTATAGTTGGTAGCAATTGTCAGGAACAGTTCAACGGAATTTGCCCCTCGTACTGTTAGTGCTTCTCCTTCCTGACCGATATTCCCGCCTTCATTTTTAACATTGATCATGACCACAAAAGGCCTGTTATTCCCATTTATAAATCCCTTAAGGGTATATATATTATCATCTATCTCAACAAATGATGAATCCTGCAAAATACCTTCCGTGAAGATATTAACTGAAATGTTAGCCTCCCTGGTTGATGAAAAACGTACGGCAAGCACCCTGTCCGGGTAAGAACAGAAATACTCTCTTTTATATGAAGTTCCGTTTTTATCATACTCAATTTTACCTGTTGAATTAGATAGATTCAGTTCACGATGATAGTTTATGGGAGCAGCATTCTGGTTAAGAAAACCAATTTTAAGGTCACCAATCGAAGTAAAGTTTCCATATTTATCTGATGATCCAAATACATTACGGGCGATCATGCTATCTGCCTCATGGATTTTACCATTTATTACAGCTTCTCTGATCAATGGTATCGCCTCTTTAGCATTTGGATTTACTCCGGCTGATACCCAATCACCATTTGCTGGCCCTCCGGTCCACATGCTTGCATCGGTTAAACTAAAGACCTCTTCTTCAACTCCACCATAAAAAGATGCGCCAAAATATCCGTTACCAAGGTGTAACGCCTGGCTATTCCAGTATTTGGCAGGATATGTGTACCAGATCCGGTGATTATTCATGTTTGGTCCTGGGTCATTTACCTGCCGGGAACAGGATAATCCGGTGCAAATTATCAGGATGATAATAATTGTGCGATTGAATGATTTGATGTTGTTTTTCATTGTCATAAAAATAGGTTCTGCATTCAAAAAAGTTTAGGCGTTCTTATCAATGAACTCCATTAGATCGTCCATATCAACAGCGGCTAAAGCAATAGCAGTGTCGCATGCGCCATAATATAAATATAACATATTATTGTCCACATATCCTCCCGTAGGAAAGATCACATTTGGGATATATAAACCAGACTTTTCATAGTACATTTCCGGCTCCATAATAAACCTTTTTGATCTTTTTAAGACTTTGGCTGGATCAGCCAGATCGAGTAGCATGACCCAAGCCCTGTAAATCACTGTATTCTCTTTCTCATTCGCCATTTCAACACCATGATAGATCACCAGCCAGCCTTCGGATGTTCTGATAGGAGGGAGGGAACCACCAATTCTAAGGTTTTCCCAATTGTATTCCGGCTTAATTATCATTTCATCTTATCCTCATATCCCCATTTCCCATATCCTCTTTTCCCCTTATACCATTTAATTCATATTTTCAAACTCGATAGTTTTGTACAGTAGTTCTCCTGATTCAGTTTGACCAATCATCAAAATAGTATATTTCCCTTCAAGTAAAGATGTATTAAAGCTAAACTTGAATCCCTCATCACTATCTGAATTAATGTTGCCATTCCAGTACAGAAATTCCCTGAAATCAGGAAAATCAGGAGTATACTCATAATCTGGGACAATATTGTTCTCAAGCAACCCGAATAGTTTTATTGTCTGTTTTGATTGTCCTGAATTGAGATTCATTTCAACACCTTTTTTTAGATTTATGTTTAATATCCCATTGCGGCCAACTTCTCCTAATAGTTTTATTGCTTCCAGGGCTTTATGTACTTCTATATTTTCGATATCCATTGGATTCAATTCCATTACAGGTATGATGTCCAGATAGGGCTCGTCATTGACGAAAATCATAGGATTATCCCTGCAACAATATGTTTCAGCTCTCTTATCATGAATTCTCATAATGTAAGTACCATTTGCATACCTGATATATGTATGCGGTATGATTTCTCTGATTACCTCAGGCAATGTGGTAAATTCTATATATTCATCCGGTCTGATATTATATGTAGGTTCCCCCAGGAAGTGTTTCTCATCAATGTTCTCATCTGTTTTAATTGATTGATTATATTCTTTGAAATATGACTGCTGGATATGGAACAACCTGGAAGATAAATCGGTGTACTGATTTTTTTTACCCAATTCTGTCAGAATATTTGACACATCAGTGTTTTTATCAATTGTTGGGAGATTTATTAAAAATGTATGACTTACATCCTGATCGGGATATGTAAGAAACATAGCATTATAGTTCCTGTTTATATTTTTTTCAGAAAAATAGAAACCTCCATCTGATCCTGAAAAATATCTTTCAAAGAAAACCACAGGTTCATTTACATACATGAATACAGATCCAAGTTCCAATGGATTGTTATTTTCGTATACATTTCCACATACATATCCAGGGGTAAATCCGTTGTTATTAATTTGAACAACTGATTGATCCTTTTGCTGTAATAATTCAAAACACACCAACTTGGTATTTATACTAACATTGTCTGAGAACCAATTATTTCCAAAATTTATTCCATTTAAAGAAGAAATTAAGTAATCAAAATCAGACGAAGGCGTCAGGAATTGGGATTTTAATACAGTTACAGATAATTTTCCATTTATGGATTCATTGAATTGACTGATTATTGATCCTGAATACTCAACCTTGCTACCGGGAGTAATATTTCCTGTTGTCAGGTTTAATTGAATTAATGCAGGAGGGGCATCATTTAAAAAATATCGATTGGATACTGAATTACCTGCTGAATCAATAAGTGATGCTTTATAAATCTTATCATTCTCAAGCTTTCGTATGGGGATGGTTCTTTTAACAATACCCGCATCCAGTGAAACGGATATCTTGTGAAGATTTTCGTTATTAAAGGATATGATCAAATCATATTTGCTGTTCGATTCTAATTGTCCGATTATTTCGAATTTCATCGCTTCTTTTTCTTTTGAAGCAAGCCGAAGCTTAATGCCCGTGTTGCTTATTTCAATTTTCTTTTTATAGTAATCTCCAAATTTTGTGTGTATGACAATATAATGGTCCTGATTTGAATCAGGGAGCAAATTAAAATGGGTGAACCGACTTGAAACCTGTAGTACCTGTTTAGTATTTCCAGATTCTATCCAGACAGAATCAACGATTGTGCCGGCATATTTTAAGAGATCAAACACAATCAGATTACGTTGTCCATTCAGTATTAAATTTCCTTCCGGAATGAGTTGATCTCCAGAAATATTTTGAAAATGCTCCTCTACCTCCTTTTCTTCTGGTTCCGGGCTGAATGATTTTACCGGGTTATTTATGAATAATGAGGTAGAATAAAATGAATTAATCTTTTCTCCATTTTGCTCGATAAAGGCGGTTAATATATAATTCCCTGGTGGTACCATAATTGGTATTTCAATAGCTCCGGAAGCTTCAGTGTTACCAGCTTTGAACCTGTGTCTTATGATCAGTGAATCTGGTTTCTGATCGATTTCCCGATATATAAGAATTGAAATGGTTTTATCTTCCTCTAGCTCTTGTTGAAAGTATGCATTAAAGTGAATCGTTTCTCCAGATAAAAAATAGTTTTTATTGAGGTGGAGAAATCCACTGACTTCTGAGGATTCCTGCGCATTTATCGTTATTGCAGAGATAGCAATTACTGTTAATATGATAATTAACTTATTATTCATCGCATCTTATATGGGGAATTGGCCAACTTTCCGGAGGATAATATGTTACACCCGGTAGGGTATTGCATGCCGGAGGGCAGGGTTTAATACCACATATTCCCCCTCCTGCAACACACATATAATTACAGGGGATTCCGCAGTAAACCGGATCTGGAAGTGGATAAACTGGATTAACAGGGCTGGTTTCCGGTGCGGTCCGATCTATAGCAATTTCTAATTTGGATACACCCGCTGCATAAAAATAACCGAGAGCAAGTTTTTCCTGATCATTCACATTTTCTATGTTCCCCCGTAAAAATGTTGGCGGAGGATCAAACATTGTGCCTGAAGACACAACCTGTTTATTCATACTTTCAAGGTAATTGAATGCCTGCGCTGAAAGAGAAAGTTGCCATGCAGTTACAACATAAGGTAGACGGCTGTTGTAAGGAACTCTTTTAATTAGTTTTCTAGCGATTTTATTCCCATTTATATTCTCGTCTGATTGAATATTAAAAGGATCAAAATCACGAATTTTATTCCAGCAATCATTTGTATATAACCACCACGAGATTGACTCCCATTTGTAAAAATTTGTTTCATCAAGAGGGTCAATCGCATCCAAATAAACATAAAATCCCAGCTTCTTTATAGCTGATCCTGGCTCAAATTCATAATATAATCTATTAATTTCAGATGATTCGGTTAATACCTCCGGCTCAGAGCGATATGTATCTCCATTGGGTAAACTGATCTCCAGATAATAAGACCGTCCAATTTCACCTTGCATTCCTGTTTTTAATGTATAATAACGTCCTTTGGAACCTTCCACCATCCGCTCATAATTTCCCAGATCATCAATAATATATACTTCAGCACCACTTAAATATGTAGAAAAACCATCTACAGTTATTGAGTAATTTGCTGACTCTGTGAGTATAACCTCGTAAGGTCCTGGTTCATTTGTGATTCTCCCCTGTACAACAATTCTTGTCTCCCCTTCTTCAATATCAAATTCATATGGTTCTATACAACCAACAAGCAATAATAACGTGATCAGTATGTTAGATAATTTTTTAAGCATTTATCATTTAGAACTTAAAATTATAAGTAATGGATGGAACCGGGATACCTATTATTGCAAGTTTATATGCTTCGGGTAATATCCGACCTTTTGCTTTGAAATATATAGAATAAGCATTTTTCCGTCCAAATAAGTTATACACTGAAAATGTCCATGATCCATGCCATTTTTTATCCCGTTTATGATTCCCTTCTACTGTATATGATATATCCAGACGGTGATATGCCGGTACTCGTTCCTGGTTGCGTAATTCAAAATTTGCTACCCTCATACCATTATAACCATATGAACCAACCGGGTATGTGATAGGTCTTCCTGAATTGAAAACGAATGCGAAACCAAAGCTGTACCTTCGGGTAAATTGATAATTACCAACAGCAGAAAAATCATGTAATTTATCGAAATTGACTGGATATGGATCGCCGAAATTTATTGATTCTTCCCCAATCTTGTTGTAAGTTCTCATTGTACCATTAGACAGGGTATAACCCAACCATCCTGTCAACCTACCTTTGTTCTTTTTAATAAGTAATTCTGCACCATAGGTTTCCAGTTCACCAAAAACCAGTTCTGTTTCCAGATGATCATTTAAAATCAGATCTGCTCCATCTTTATAATCAATACTGTTTTGTACCTTTTTAAAATATGCTTCAATCGATGCTTCGTATGTGTTCTTCTTGAAATTCCAGAAGTATCCGAATGTAACCTGATCCCCAATTTGAGGTGGGATATAAAAATCACTTAATTTCCAGATATCTACAGGTGTTACTGCAGTTGTGTTTGAAATAAGATGGATATATTGTCGCATTCGGTTATAACTGGATTTCAGGGAACTATTCTTATTTAATCCATATCTGATTGATAATCTTGGTTCGAAGCCAGCATATTGTTCTATGATTTCCCCCGAAGAATATGATTCAATGCCAATAATTTCAGAAATATTCTTAATTCCATCCTGTTTATATATATTCATATCTTTTGGCCCTAATGCCAAAAATCCGGAAAATCTTAATCCACCCATCAGTGTAAGTTTACTATTCCACCTGAATTCATGATTATAGTAAAGATAAGGTTCGAGTCCTTGCTCGGTTGGAATAGTAAATGTGTTGACATTTGATATGTCACTATTTGGTTTCAGGTCCCCAAGCCTATTCTCGTAAAAACTTAATCCATATCCGAAATCGATAATATTCCTGTAATTCAGATCATATCTGAAATCGCCTTTAAGAATATATTGCCTTATCCCTGCGTGCCATTGGAAACCATTCTCAGACTGACGGCCTTCAACTTCATAATCATATGCGCTATATATTAAAGCAGTTGTCATATTCAGGTTAGGACCGAATGTTTTTAACCACTTGAAAGTTCCGGTTCCCATCGACCAGAAATATGTAGTATCTCCCGGGAACCCGAATTTATCTCTTGAAAAATAACCGGTGGCCGATATCAGGTTTTTATTGTTGAATTTATGACTCATCTTTCCTATTAAGTCGTAGAATTGTGCACTGCTATTCTGGACATTGGCATTTGGAATAAATCTGAGATAATAATCTGAATAAGTAGCTCGACCAGATAACAGGAAAGTTGTGTTTTCGCTACGAACAGGACCATCAACCAAAAGATTAGCAGATAAAATTCCCACTCCTCCATCGCCTGAGACCTTCTTTTTATTACCGGATTTGACCTTTACATCTAGTACGGAAGAAATGCGTCCACCATACTGTGCCGGTATTCCACCTTTTGATATTGTAACATCCTTAACTGATTTTGAATTGAATGAAGAAAAGAAACCGAAAAAGTGTGAGGTATTATAAACTGGAGCATCATCCAGCAGGACGAGGTTTTGATCCACACTGCCTCCCCGGACATTAAAGCCGGTTGCCCCTTCACCAACGGTAGTTACCCCGGGCAATAAGGTAATACTCCTGATTATATCCACTTCGCCCATCAGGGGAGGAATAGATTTTATTGTGGATATATTTAATCGTGTTCTACCCATGCTGATGTCAGTTACATTGTGATCCTCGGCTTCTTCGTATATGATAATTTCCTGAAGCCGTGTTGTCTCATCAAATAATTGAAAATTAATTATCGTATCCGAAATCAGACCCAACCGCAAATAGTGTTTTTCAAATCCTACCGCACTTACAGTTATTTGATAAGCATTTGAGGGAATAGAGATGGAATAAATTCCAAATTCATTAGTAATTGTACCTGTTTCAAGTTCTTTTATGTATATGGTTGCTCCGATTAGTGGTTCGGACGTCTTGCCATCAGTTATCTCACCTTTTATCGTATAAATCTTATTAGGATCAAAATGCATGTCTGCTAATTGATCCTGATTTTGTCCGTTTGTATGAAATATGTGATTTCCTGATTCTGGTTTTTGTACAATTACAACATAGTTCGGATCAAAATGAATCAAATTAAATCCGTTTTGATCCAATGTGTATTCCAGTTCTTCGAGGGAATTAGTCTGGAACAAATTGTTGGGGACATTAATATCAGAAAACCAATCACTTTTATAATAAATCCTTAATTGTTTTTCCTCAGCGATTTTTTCAATCCATGATGATAAGTCAGGCGTATTTTCCTGAGCATGAACTGGTAGAATGGTATAAAATACCAAAACAAGGAAAATGCAAAAAAAACGTGGCAAAACTTAAAAAAATAACAATTAAAAAATGTCTATGCTTCGTGAATCTCCATAAAGAT
>JBHOSY010000141.1:0-12643 GCA_042584165.1 Bacteroidota bacterium
AATTCTTTATAAATTTCCGAACAGTCCATATTAAGTAAATATTTTGTCCATTTATAATCGGATATTCTACACTCTAAAAATAACTTATGCCCAATTGTTTCAATAATAAACTAATCCTTCTGATACTTCTTGTTATTAATTTCCAGCATGCTTCTGGTCAGGAATTAACGGCGCTTTCAAATCCATGGCCGGCATCTTCTGATAATTACTTCCAGGGATTTGACAAAACTGTTTCAGGAACTGAACTTGATTTTTTCCCTTTCCTTGAAAAAGGCAATGTTGCTTTATATCTTGGCGAAAATGGATTATACAAATCCATCTCATTCAAAACTGAGCCAATTCCAACTGATTATAATCATCCCAACATTACCTATATCTGGCAGTCAGGTATCAGTAAAAGTGTAGAAGATCAGCTTTCAGAATTCAGGATGTCAATTAATGATCAGGAATTTCTGACATTTAGGACATACAAAGAAGGGGAATTAAATGGGTGGCAATATTCTGACAAAAGAAGTATTAGTTTATCCTTTACAGTTACAAGCACAGGTAAGGGAACTGGCGATTTATTTGGTTATATGATCTTAAAACTTCCTGTTAAATATTTTTCCAGGGGGGAGCCTGTTACCATCAGGATGGATGAAATAAGGTCGCATGACAAGGACTTCTATATGGCTATACAAAATCCCGTAAAAGAATCATTAAACATCGATGAGGAAGCCGCAATTGTGAAAACAGACGAAGGTCCCAAACAGACCGTCAGAGTAGATTTGACCTACCTGGGTAAACCTACCGATGTTAATTTATCATTTAACGGTAAATCCATTACCACCACAGACATTAATCCGGGCAAAAATGAAATATACCTTTATTTTGATCCAGTCGGCCAGATTAAAAAAGGAGAACTTAGTATTGAAATAAAAGGTCGAACACCGATTATCAGGGAGGTAATTCTGAAACCTGTTAGACATTTTGAGGTATACTTCCTCCCCCACTCTCATGTTGATATTGGATTTACCCACAAGCAGGATGAAGTAGCACGCCTCCAATGGAAAAACCTTGATCTGGCATTGGACCTTATACAACAAACCGCCGATTATCCTGAAGGATCAAAGTACAAATGGAATGCTGAGATTAGCTGGGTCCTGGATGGGTATCTAAAACAGGCAAGTGAAGAACAAAGAAAAATGTTGATAGATGCTGTCAGGAATGGAGATATCGGTGTCGATGCTCTGTATGCCAGTACATTAACGGGATTACAAAGAGAGGAAGAATTATATCATAATACTTCTTTCGCAAATAAAATGATTAAGGAATATGGTTTCGATATACAATCAGCCATGATCACTGATGTTCCCGGATATACCTGGGGGATAGTTCCGGGACTTAGTCAAACGGGAATTAAGTATTTTTCAATAGGACCTAATCACATGCCACATCTCCCTCATGGTGGGGCTCAGGTTGGGCATTCTCTTGAAACATGGGGCGATGTACCATTTTATTGGATTTCACCTTCCGGAAAAGACAAAATCCTTTTTTGGATGAGCAGCCATGGATATTCATGGTTCCATGCGTGGAGCATAGGCAACATAAGCAATGCTGGTGGTACCCCTGTATTAAATTTTCTCAATGAGTTAGAGCAGCAAAAATATCCATATGATATGGTTCAACTGAGATATAATATTGGGAATGACAATGGTCCCCCGGATCCAGATATGGCCGCCTTTTTTAAACAATGGAATGATAAGCACGAATGGCCAAAATTTAAGATATCAACGACGTTGGAGATGATGCGTGAATTTGAACAGCGCTATGAAGATCAGATTCCAGAAGTATCTGGTGATTTTACACCATTCTGGCAAGATGGAGGCGCATCATCAGCAACCGAAACTGCACTCAATAGAAATGTAGCGGACCAACTTATTCAGGTAGAAACGTTGCTTGCCATGACTGGCAGTGAGAATAATTATCAAATTGACCTGGACGAGGCATGGACAAACGTAGTATTATTCTCCGAACACACCTGGGGCGCTCTTCAAAGCAAATCTGATCCTGATGGGGCGTTTACAAAAGATCTGTGGAATGTTAAACAAAGCTTTGTCCTTGATGCTCAAAAATCTGCTAATCAACTAATGGAAATTGCCACTTCAGCAATTACATCAACTGAGGATGATGTGGAGGCTCTCCTGGTAATAAATACACTCTCCTGGACCAGATCCGATCTCGTGAAACTGCCTAAAGAATGGAATACAAAAGGATATCGGATTATTGATGACAAGAGACTGGAAGTTTCCACCCAGCTGTTGAGTACCGGAGAACTGGCATTTTTCGCCAAGGATATTCCTGCTTTTGGAACAAAAAAATATACTTTTAAAAAGGGCAAAGCATCTCCTAAGGGAAATTCCTATGTTTCAGATTTAAAGATTGGAAATGATCTCATCGATATTGAATTGGATAGCAAATCAGGTTTGATAAAATCCATTATCCATATCCCGGACAACCACCAGTTTATTGACAGAAATGATACTGTGGGATTTAATGCCTACTGGTATTCAGGCCATATTCTTGATAATCTCAACCGAAATCATTCTCCAAAGTTTAGTATCAAAGAAAATGGGCCTCTGATCTCCTCAATTGTGGTTGAGACTTCCGGAGCAGGATCTAACAGCATTCACCAGGAAATTGAAGTTATATCCGGGATGGATAAAATCAACCTGATTAACGTAGTTGATAAAGTAAGAGTGACTGACAACGAAAATGTTAGATTCAGCTTCCCTTTTGTTGTCCCGGATGGAAAAGTTCGTATTGGAATTCCCTGGGCGGTTTTAGAACCTGGTGTTAATCAACTCGATGGAGCAAACAAGAATTTTTATTGTGCTCAAAGATTCCTGGATGTTTCAAACGATGAGTTCGGGATGACACTAACTACTGCAGATGCTCCTATCTGGGAAATTGGTGAAATGAGTGGACAATACTGGTATACCGACCTGAAAACCAGACCGTGGTTCAAAGAATATAAACCCTCACAGACACTATTTTCCTGGACAATGAATAATGCCTGGTTCGTTAACTACAAAGCCTATCAGGAAGGGGAGATCAAGTTTCGTTATAACCTGATCCCTCATGGGAAGTTTTCAGCTGCTCAATCCAAAAAACTCGGAATGGAACAAACCATGCCGTTAATTACTGTACCTGTTTCCGGGAAAAAACCACCAATACAACCGATTTTCACAATTTCAGGATCAGAGGATGTACTGGTTACTTCATTTAAATCCAGCATTGATGATCAAGCCTGGATGATCAGGTTTTTTAATAGCAGTGATAAAACCAATAAGATTGTAATAAACTGGGCAAATGGTATTGATGGTAATACATACATGAGTAGCCCACTTGAAGAAAAAGGGCCAGAGACAGGAAATTCATTGAGTCTTGTCCCCTGGGAAATAATAACTATTCGGAAAACCAAACGATGAGATACATTATCTTATGGTGGATATTTTTAATTGGGTATGATTCTTATACTCACCCTGTATCAATTAATTGGATTACCGGGAAAATTGAGGATAATAAAATTTTTATTACCTATAAGTTCCTTGCTGAAGATCTGATATACTTCCATCAGCCAATCCATGACGAATACTTTAATTATGATTCTGAACTTCTTCGACAACTTGCTACCAAACACGTTGATATTATTTTACAATCCTTCCATATCAAGGACAGCAAAAACAACTATCTCAAACCGGAAGTAATCACCCTTAATGATCATTCCATAACGAATGGAGTAATCAATGTGATAGACCTTATGAAATATGATCTATCATGTAGAATTGAGTATAAACTCATTGAAAGTGAATGGACTGAATTAACATTCATTCAGAATTTAGGGAATCATGAAGTTGGCATTCCAACAGTTTCATTTCTAACAATTTTTGAAAACGGTGATATTTTGGTGGAGGACCAGGAACTATCTACCGGACAACCAATTTCCTTAAAAAAGGGAGATAAAATACTACTGCACGAACCTTCAAAATTGACCAGTTCCTATTTCACAGTTTCGAATAACGGGGTAAGACATGAGTTAACCATCCCTGCAAGAACCTTCAATGGCCTGCTAACACATTCCCGGTATACAGGCACAAACTTTTCAGAAAAGGTTGTAGGCTATTTCAGGATACAAAACCCCGTATTCTATAATGAAATTAAACTATCGCCGGCAGTTTCCAGTATCACTTCGCTTACAAATAATAATAGCGGTAATGGATTTATTTACATTGATATCCGTTATCCAACCACCGACTATCCGGATAAAGTGACACTGACCTGGAATGATTATAGCTGGAATTTCAGATGGTTTGATTCTGAAATTATTTCAATCGATAGTTTATATCGTCATACATTCTCCAGGTTCCAGTCAAAAATTGTTATCGATACCCACAAGAAAATCAGCATTATTAAATGAATACCAATATCTAGTCCAAATCTACTTCTACAAAACGGGGCCGATAGAGGTTGGGGTCATCCAACACGTCCGTAAAAAAATCTAAAGAATTAAGGTTATAACTAATTAGTAGTTTATTTGATGGAGCAAGGTGCGGGTGAGCTTTAGCATTATAGGCAAAATAATCCAGATCCTCATTCACTTCCGGTGCGGACCATATTATTTTTTTTGGATAAAACGGGCCTATCGGACTTGTTGCCATTTGTACTGCAACATCTGGAGCAAATATTCCACTTTGATAAGAAGCAACATATCTGCCATCCTGTACAGCACTCATACTCATCTCATTTGAAACTCCTTTTAGTATGGGTTTTGCTTCATGTTTATCTTCTACCCAGTCCTTGCCGTTCCAGAACCTGTATTCTTCAAAATTCAAGATGTCTTCAGGTAAAACCCGAGCTGCCAGTAACACCTTAAACATTCCTTGAACACCATACACATAGATAAATCCATCCGGATTGGGAACTCCGGCCTCCTCTGTATTTACAAGGATCCCACTTCCCCAGGTTACATCCCCCTTTCCATTTTCTGCTGGATAAAATAAAGGTGTTTCATATTGTTTTTGATCAATGAATGGAGGCTCACTGCCTCTTGGAATGGCAATCAGGGCTACGCCTAGTTGCTCAAAATTGAAAAATTCTCCTTCAGTATTGCGAATACGATACGCAAAAATGTAAAGCGTGCTGTCAACTGACGCATTGACAAATCCATCCCCTAACCACAAATAATTATCCTCTCCGGCTTCAGGTGTTTGCGGGTGAAACAAAGTTTCAGGTTTACCTGATTCATCAACAGGATAATAAAACTCCATATTTTTCTTATCAGGTTTTCTGCCCTTGAAAAAGCCAATAGAATTATGGATCATTACATAACCGTCATTTTCAATACTATCACCCTTGATGTTTCCAATTAAGGTATCACTGAAAACCCATAACGACTCAGTATCTTCGGTTGCCGGTATAGCTTCACGTCCATCCATCGGTATACAAAAGATCCCATCTCCTCCAAACCAGCCTGTTTTCCGGTAAAAAAGATTGTCCCACTCAGGAGAAGACCTGGATACACTCCTGGACTGTGGATTTATAGAACGATCATTTTGGTCAGTCCCGGGATTCTGACATCCATATATAGAAAGGATGAATAATAAAGTGAAACTTATCTTTCTCATTCTTTTAAAATTTTAAGACTACTATCATTTTGGGCTACCAGCCAGAAAGATTGATCATCGTATATTAATTTCCTGATTTTTCTGGCATTTTCAGCTCGAAAAGATCGTACTACAGAATATGATCCTCTTTTATTTTTTGTCAGTATCAATCCTGGTAAAGCGTCCTGTTGTCCACTTAAAACTTCAATACCGTGATCGTTACCAACAATAATAATTTCATCAATACTATCCCCATCCAGATCTTCACATAAAATTGATTTTACGGGTCCGAACTGTGCGAACACAGGAAAAGGTTTAAAAATGAATCCGGAATCTGTATTTTCAAACACTCCGGATCTGAATTCCCGTGAAGTTAAGGTTATGACATTCTCCAACTCTTTTTCTGTAAAAATATCTTCCAGTGTTGATTGCGCATACATGGCATATTTAGGTAATCTACCCTGCAAATTAGGAATTTGCCTCAACATAGCATCTCTCATGGCAACAGGAAAGCTTATATCATCAAAATACCGGCAAATTATAGGATCAATGGATCCATTGTTGTCGAAGTCTTTTGCTATTATGGTTACTGGTCGATTGGTATTAGCTTTATACTCATTATTTGTTCCAAAATTACCTACCACAATATCAGGATCTCCGTCATTGTCTAAATCGGTAACTTCCAGTGAATTCCACCATCCTTCTGAGTGTGGAATAATTACTGGTATTGATAGATTACCATGATCATTATATACTATGCTTATGGGCATCCATGTACCTGCTATGATAAGATCAGACCATCCATCAGAATTCATATCAGCCCACTTTGAATCCGAAACCAGACCAAGTTTGAAAGTCCAGGATTTATCTGAATCTGATATAATAAATCGTTCTCCTTCATTTATAAGGACATAACTGCTATCGCACAAAGGGTATTCCCCAGGCGTATTACCGGCGCCCACAAAAAGATCGATGTCACCATCTTTATCGAAATCATTCGAACTTACTGTATTCCCATTTGATTCCACTCGGGGCAACCACTCCTGGGCATACTTGAGTACTCCGTTTCCATGATTTATATATAACCGATCCTGATACTGTTTCTGCCTGTCGTTACCCCCACTTACTATGTACAAATCACCCATCCCATCGTTATTTGCATCAAAGATCTCGGCATCCACATCCTCGAAATCATCACTTCCAGGTAGCTTCCATCCACGAAAACCTGTTTCAAATTGAAAAAATACAACGCCAGATTGGCCGTATGCTCCACCCACATATACGTCCTCAAGTTGATCCCCATTTAAATCACCTATAGCCAGGGCGGGGCCTTCTCGGCTTAATAATCGTGGTACTAATGGTTGAATTTCAAAATCATCGTGAAGATCTTCTTTGTGCTCAAAGGACAATCCGGGAATTAATATTTCAGAAACTGGTGATCTCTCCGGTTTCAATAAATAAGTTTCCCGAGGCTTATCAATTTGATACAAAGTATCAACCTTTAAATTAAGTAAGGTGGATATGGAACCCTGTGCCCAATAGATTATCAGGCTGTCAATCAATGAGTTTTGCCCAACTCCAATATGTATTGCATCATAAGTACTGCATAGATAACCTTTATAAGGGCTCCAATTCCTGACAAATATATCTTTCCCTGCGTACACTTTCACCTGCGAACCCGTGGAAGTTGCGTTATTGTCATTTAGTCTAATTCTTACATAATGTCTTTTATTTTCATCCGTAGTGTTTTCATATATCCCCGCCTCTTCATTCATATTATTTGTTACCAGATCCAGGTCACCATCGTTATCAAAGTCAGCATATATAGCCCCGTTGGATAAGGTTGGTGTCAATCCTAACCATGAATCAGTTACATTCTTCATTTTAAAGTTACCGGTATTTCGAAATGCATAATTTGCCAGTTTCACTTCTCTCAATGTTTCCAGGGCTCCAAGAACTGCACTGTCAGCATCTGCTCCGGATTTAAAAAGCGACAGACTATGGCTATATGCAAGGAAGTCCTTATCGGTTATATCTCTATAATAACCATTGGAAATAAATAGATCATTCATCCCGTCATTGTCAAAATCGGCAAGCAGAGGTGCCCAACTCCAGTCTGTCATTGATATTCCGGACAAACGGCCAATTTCGCAGTAAATTCCATGACCAATGTCTACCTGCAACATATTTCGCATGTATTGCTTTGCATATCCGGAACTAATAATTAATTGAAACTTATTGTAGTTCATGGATCCCATCATCGTTTTCTGTCGGTAATTATCCTCGGGCATCATATCGAGAGTAATGAGGTCCATGCGGCCATCGTTGTTAATATCTCCCACATCAGTCCCCATTGAGTTATAACTCTGGTGCGCGATATAAACGTCTGCACTCTCCGTAAAGGTGCCGTTCTGATTGTTTATAAAAAGTAAGTCACTGAAAATAAAGTCATTAGATACATATATATCAGGCCAGCCATCATGGTTGAAATCATTAATGGCCAATCCAAGACCATAACCTTCAGCTAGTATTCCCGATTGCCTGGAAACATCGACAAATACTCCATTTTCATTTTCGAACAGCCTATCTGAACTAGGTGAATAGTCATTTATAACCAGTGGTATAGGTGTATTCACGCGACTTCGGTTGTTAGCATGATTCATTACATATAAGTCGAGATCACCATCAAGATCGTAATCGAAGAATGCCGAGTGTTTAGTATAACCACGATGGTTAATTCCATGCTTTTCAGCCTGTTCGATAAAAGTGCCATTTTTCTGGTTAACATATAATACATTTTCTCGAAGTGATGCGCTCGCAAAACCCGCTCTTCCAACGTATATATCCAGCCAACCATCAGTGTTGATATCAACCACACTTATGCCTGTTGACCATCCATTTTTGTTAATTCCAGCTTGCTTTGTTACATCTGTAAATTTCCAGTCTCCATTATTAAAATATAAAGCATCTTCCACACGGTTCCCTGCAAAAAAAATATCAATTAATCCATCATTGTTGAAATCTGCTACCCCAACTCCTCCTCCATCAAAATAATATATATAATTCAGGATGTTCAGTGTATCTGAATTGTCAATCCAATTCACAAATTCAATGCCTGTATTTACTGAACCATGTTTTTTAAAAAGGGTATTATTCTTCCGGGTACAAGCTATTGTGAAGGCAAGAAGTGCAATCCATATGTATTTATTCATATCGACTGTCTTCAATTACTCATTCGAAGAGGTATATGGTGCATCTTCAGGTCTTGATCCCCAATTTATATTGGGTTCCGGACCAAGTTCAAGTTCCAATATACCACCCTTGACAAAATCCGTATGATAAAACCACGCTTTATCCAATACTTTTCCATTGAGTTTAGCAGATTGGATATACATATTTTCCTCTGAATTGTTTCTGACTAAAATCTTAAACTCTTTACCTCCATGGTATTCTGCACTTAAATGTATTGTGATCTCATCAAATACAGGACTGGTAATTTCGTATATGGGATCTATGGAATTATTGCCTCTAAGACTAAACAACCCCATCGACATTAAAGCACTCACCCCTCCCATCTGGCCCTGGTCTTCATCATGTCCCCCGTATCCCTTATCAGGTGATATTCCCCCATATGCCTGTTTGTTTACTTTTCGAACCCAGTATTGAGATAACCAGGGCTTACCGGCATAATTAAAAACATGGGCATTAGAGCAACCCGGCTGATTTGCATAACTTACATATCCATTGCCATATCCAAACACAAAATCATCAGGTTCAGCCATTTTAAAAGCGTGATTCAGCATTTCAGTTAAAACATCATTTCCACCCATAAGTTTTGCCAGACCGGGTATATCATGAGATAATGACCATGTACCCTGCCATGCGTTAGCCTCAACCCATCCACTCATGCTTAAAGGATCATCATGAAGCCAGCTACCATCAGATTTTTTTGGGAAAAGTAACTTATGTTTTGGATTATAATTCTTCACCCATCCTTTAGATCTATCAATGAAATATCTATAATCTTTATTTCTACCCATTTTTTTTGCCATCTGTGCCAGTGACCAATCTTGAAATGCCCATTCTATTGTTGTACCTGCGTTTCCAGGAGCATACCCATTTTCAATATAAAATTCGACTTCCTCTGGATTATCACCCATCATGCCCCCAGGCATATGATTACGTTTCATTACCTGAAACGCGTGAAGTGGGTCTGTTTTCTTCATAAAGCCTTTCATATAGTTACTTACAAGCATATTGGTTGCAGGATTTCCTGTCATAATATATGAATACCCTCCTGCATTTGGTCCACGAGGAAGCAAACCACCGTTATCAGCATATTGAACCATGGATGCGGAAAAATCGTCCAGAATCTCTGGCCATGCTAATCCCCATAATATATTAACATTCCATTGTGTCAACCACAAGGCATCGGAGTTATACATATTAAATCTGACTTTCCCAGCTTTATTTGCAGGTAGCTTTTTGACTTTAAACTCTGCGTCAGTGAACTTCCAGTCTCTTACTCCCTGGGTATAGTCAGGGTAATCACCTGTAACATCATTTAAGATATGCCTTCCCAACAGAACATGCCACAAGTCTGTATAGAATTTGACTTTCTGTTCATAAGTGCCTCCATGAACTTCGATTCTACCGAGAATATTTTCCCAATCCAATTGAGAATCGATTTTATATCTGTTAAAATCCCAGTGAGTGGCCTCAGTGTTCATGTTTTCCCACGCATTCTTTGTACTGGTATAAGAAATTGAGATCTTCATCTGGATTTGGTCCCCAGCACTTACTTTGTATTTTGCAGCTATCCCTGTGCCTGGTGCATCCCAATAGCTTTGAACAACAACTCCATAATCCATGGAATCACGTCTTGTCATTTTACTATCTCCTTTCACCACTGATATGTCCGTTAATTTTTGATCTCCATTCCAACCGTTCAGCGATAGAAAGGGTTTATCGAATTCAATAGCAAAAAAGATGTTTACCTTCTTTGGACCTCCCCAGAGTCTTCCTGTTGAGACAAATGATCCTTCCAGTTTGGATTTCCCCACCTTCCTCACATCTGCCTCAGTCATGGTGGAATTGCCAAGATATCCACCCAAGTTTGCAAGAATATCTGCTTCATTATCCAGGGTATATGTGAAGCGATAAATTGTAGTCCTGCGTGTACTCGTAAGTTCTACCCAGGTTTTATACTTCTTAAGAAAAACTCGCTGATATCCAGGTTGAGCTATTTCATCCTTATGACTAAAGCCAGATTTCCATCCCTGTTCCCCAAGTAAAGGATTAACCTGACCTGTAGTTGGCATAATCTGAATCCCGGACAACATCCAACTATGGATTTGACCAAATCCCAGTATTTCAGTACTATTATAGTTGTAGCCACCACCATATTGGTTTTTATTACGGGTAATGGGAGCAGCAGCTACCATTCCAAATGGTGTAGCCCCCGGGGTAAAGTAGAAATATCTCCCTCGGGTTGTTTCGATAAAAGGATCTACCCACGACACCAGGTCAGGGTAACTTTCATAAGATGGATATACTTCTATCTCTGATAAACCAAGATTATATCCAACGCCATCCATCGCCTTAAATCGGATCCAATTAACTTTTTTTGGAGGGAATTTAACGGTTTTAGGGCTTCCATCATTCGGGATCGCTGTCACAGGGATTTCACTTCCATCGCTAAAAACAAGTGTTCCTCCTGCCGTATGTTCCTCCAATCCTGGTCGATCAAATATAACAATCCTGTTTATTACCTTGGATTCTGACCAATCAAGCTGTAACCATGGATAACGGATGTAACCCCAAAAAGTGCTCGATCCTTCACAGGCCCATTCCCCTTTTCCATGAATGCCTATTATGCCATCAGTTGCATTTTGAATTGGATATCCTTTTATAAAGGTCGATGCGGATACCACTGCATCATTAGCAATATTCTCTGGTCCTGAACAGGAATAATTGGATTTTAAAACTAATCCAATAACAAAAATTACTGCTAATGGTACAGTTCTTCTTTTCATCTTATTTCGATTTCCATTCATGTTCAATCTGCTCGAGTGTTTTACCCTTGGTTTCAGGTACCTTCAGATAAACGTAAATCAAGGCCAGAATTGAAAATACGCCAAATATCCAGAATGTATATGCAGCCCCAACTGCTTCTAAAAGGATTGGGAAAAATTGTGTGACTAAATATACAGCTATCCATAATATCATGGTTGCCACAGACATGGCCACACCACGCATCTTTGTTGGAAATATCTCGGATATAACCACCCAGGTAACTGGACCATAAGAAGCTGAAAACGAAGAAATATACATTAGAATAAAGATTAAGAGAAAATAGCCCTCGGTCCAACCAGATTGGAAGGCCAGACCAACCATAAATAAGCTGGAGCCCATTCCAGTTGCTCCAATAAGAAGTAAAGCTTTTCTGCCAATTTTATCAACAAAAAGTATGGAGACAAATGTAAATATAACATTGAATAAACCTATAACAACTGTCTGTGCAAGTGCAGAGTCAGATCCGGATCCACTTTCCTTAAATACTTCAGGTGCATAGTACATGATCGCATTTATCCCTGTTACCTGGGAAAAAACTGCCAGCATAATTCCGACAAATATCGCCTTCCGGAAAAATGGACCAAAAAGTTCCCGCAAGGTTCCTTTTTCCTCTTTCAATGTTTCAATAACTTCCTCCAGTACCTTCTTCCCTTGCTCTTTCCCGTTGATCCTTGTTAAGATATTTTCAGCTTCACTTTCTCGTCTCTTGGTAGTCAGCCATCTTGGACTTTCTGGAACGGTAAAAAGTAATGTAAAAAAAAGTATCGCTGGAATGGCCATAGATCCAAACATGTACCTCCAACCATGATCCACATTCCAGGCTTCAGCCATTCCGGATAACCTGACTCAATTTGCCATCGCTCGATTTATTGGTGGAGTTGGTGTTGGTGCAGCTTCAATGTTAGCTCCGCTTTACATTACAG
>JBHOSY010000142.1:0-12562 GCA_042584165.1 Bacteroidota bacterium
ATGTTGATCAGCTTAAACTTTTTGATGTTGAAGGCTATTTATATAATGACAACATGTCAAATGATGAACAATGGGTTTTTACCCGTGACTAATGAGCCCATCTTTCCTGACAGGAAATAAATTATGAAAAAAGGGCTAAAACTGTGATTTTGATAGATACATAAAATTATAATAAATGAAACAACTGGATGCACTGAACCAGGTAGCTGAATTCCATAGAACCTACCGCCATCCCATCGAAAATGAGCCGTTGATCCCATCCCCTCGAAGATGCAAACTACGGGTAGAACTTATTGCAGAGGAATTGAAAGAGTTAGAACAAGCAATTGAAGATAATGATCTGGTTGGTGTCGCCGATGCACTGTGTGATATCCAGTATGTTTTATCTGGTGCAGTCCTGGAGTTTGGAATGGGGGAGAAGTTCAGGGATCTGTTTGATGAAGTTCAAAGATCAAATATGAGTAAAGCTAGTAATACTGAAGAAGATGCAATTGCATCTGTGAAGCATTATAAAGAAAAAAAGGGAGTAGAGAGTTATTATAAAAAAGTGGACGACAAATTTATGATTTACCGTACTGAAGATAATAAATCGCTTAAATCTATCAATTATTCCCCTCCAGACCTGAAAAGTATACTGGAAGCATAGAAAATACACATCCCTGATGCAACTTCCATCTATTGAAGGATTCAATTTTGTTCCTGGCTTTTCCGATGACCCACCTCTGAATCTCCTCCAAGGAGGAGACAATCCGTTTTTCAGTTTTACTATTGGAAGAACCAAGAGAAAGCTGGTTCTATAAATTGAACTAAAATTGTTTCTATACCTGAAATTAGCATTCTTCAGGTTCCCTCCTTGGTTGGAATTCAATGCTATTAAGTTAAGGATTGGTTGGCTGATATTTCATCAAGGACTCGATAAATTTTAAAAAATTGCCACTATGACTATATGAATTATGCAATAATCCTCTGCCTCTGGATTTCCCAGAATTTTATACTACTGGTACGTATTAGAAATTATTCTCGAGAATCTATATTATTTGTGAATTTGGGTTATCCTGCCTTTCTTATTTTTGTGTTTTAAATCCCTCGGAAAAAATCTGTCGGGCTTTATTGGAACTAAAGAACAAGACACTTCTGCAATCAGTTTATCTAAAAGCTTTCCGATATGTTTTAAGAATAATAACTTAATGATCTTTTCTCTTACAAACCGATATGCATTCTTCCAATTGAATTTATATTCCCACTTTCGATGACTGGTTTTACCTTTAATCTGTTCATTGGCAATATTACCGACTAAACTAACCATGTTTATACAAAATATATGCGCATAAAACTCTTGTAAAATGCCCTCAGATTTACGGCATCCAAACTGTTCAATTTTCATTTTGGGTTTTAAGTTCTTAAAACCTTCTTCTACACCCCACCTGAGATTGTAAAGTTCACCAATATCTTCTATAGAGTATTTTTCTTTATCGTAAAGGTTTGTGACTAACAACTCTATTTCGCCATTTTCAAGGTTTATTTTTGACACCCTGATTTTTATGGGTGTATAATCAAGGTTATTCTTATTCGCATTTTCTTGTTCTTTTGGACTAGGTTTCCAGAGCGTAATAACATCGTTTCCCTTCTGTTTAAGCATGTTTTTTGCAAAATTTGAATTGATACAAGAAAGACGAATGCAAAATTTTCTATGCTGATTTATCAACTCTTTTATAGTACAGAAATTACCGAATAACCGGTCGAGTATAATAATGCTATTTGGATCATTAATACTTTCAAGACTTTCAAACAGTAGCGGTTTTTCTCCTATACTCATATTAGATAACCTCCCTTCCACAACGAAGTCATTTAAAACATCATAGATGAAAAATATCCGGGCCAGGTATCTCTTTACCCCCAGATCAGTAATAGCATGTATACCAAAAGAATCTTCAATATTCCGAGAAGAAGGCAAATTCAATGTACTCCCATCTCCTGCGAGCAGACAATGACCTTTCCATAACCTCTTATCGGAGATCCTATAAGTCTCTGACACCATTTTGTTAAGATCTTCAAATACTTCCGGCTGTATTTTATAACGTGCTTGAGTAAAGGCACTTCCGGTAACAGGTCTGCAGGCCAAATCAGGCAATATCTTCTGTAGGTTGAATTCCACAGATTCTTTAAATAAATGAAGAATACTAGATACAACTACTGGAAAAGAAAGAGGTGAAGCTCTGGTGAAGTCTTTTGTTGACTTCCTATATCGCTCAATTATTTCGAAAGAGTTTAAAAAGTGAAAGATTTTTTTTTGAAGAACCGTAAGATTTCTTCATGCTGGAGCAGTTTTTTCCTAACTTCATATCCGATATGTTTGACATCTCTAATCTAATTAGAGGGGGTCGATTTGGCAAGTTGAATCGGCCCTTTTTTTCTTAACTTAATAGCATTGAATTCCCTCCGAGGAGGGAACCTGAGGAATGCAATTTCCTGTTAATGTAAATCAATTTTAGTAACATTAATTGAATAAACTTTCTTTTGTTGCTTCTTATTGTAATTTTGAAAACGGTACTGTCTCCTCCTTGGAGGAGATTAAGAGGTGGGTAAAACAGAGAAATTTATAAAAAACTGATGAAGCTATCTTGAATTATCTTCAAAGTGTAACAGGATGAATATCAGGCAACCAATCCTTAACTTAATAGCATTGGGAGGGAATTCAAGGGTGGGTTCTAAGATTCATAGCTATTTTACCCACCTCAACTGAATCTCCTACCAGCCTACATATCATTCCAGCTGAAAAGAAAGAGGAGACCATTCAATCACACCAATCGACTATCTGCTATGAGTTATTAGCTAATCTCCTGAATACTTAAGTATCGAATCGTAAATAATGTTTTGAATTCTTTTACGAAAATCCAGATCCAATAGTTTTTTATTATCCCTGTCAGGATAAATACGGTTTGATAAAAATACATAAACCAGTTCATATTTCGGGTCTACCCAGACTGAAGTTCCAGTAAAGCCAGAATGGCCGTAAGTATCATTTGAAGAAAACCAGGAAACCGGGGTGTACTCCCTGGGTTTAGTTTCAGGCTTATCCCAACCAAGTCCTCTTCGATTATCATTGTATTGTTGCCGGGTAAACTCCTTAACAACGGAAGGTGCAATATATTGATCTCCTCCATAGT
Organism: Bacteroidota bacterium; assembly: GCA_042584165.1. GTDB lineage: Bacteria > Bacteroidota > Bacteroidia > Cytophagales > Cyclobacteriaceae > JBHOSY01. Next base: position 3,168 of record JBHOSY010000142.1, read on the forward strand.
AACCATCCTGCAGATTCATCTGCATCAGGATCACCAGGTCCAGTGCTGCAGAAAACAATCCTGCATGTCCGGCAACACCCCCATACATAGCTGCACTTTCATCATGCACCAATCCCTGCAATAATGTATTTCTATAATGTATATCAGTTTCGGTAGGTGTGATTCTATCTAATGGGAATTTACATAATGGATTGTAAGACAAAGTCTGCAAGCCGAGTGGTTGGTAAAACCGTTGCTCAAGAAACTCATCCAGCGGTTGATTGACCAGGGCTTCAATGAGATGCTTCAGGATGTAGTAGCCCATATCGCTATATTGATAATCATATGGTTTTAAAGGGTCATCCTTTTCGCGCAATTCGTATTCGATTGTCCACTTCCACACTGAGTCCTGTAAGGAACTGATTGCAAATATCCCGGGAGCAATCTGCTGGGAATACCTTTCTTCATAATCATTGGAATAATATGCGCTTTTCAATTTATTTCGCGTTTTCGTAAATCTGTAAAACGGGAAATAGGGCCTCAGGCCTGCCTGATGTGTCAGAAGATCCCTGACAGCGATATTTTCCTTATCAGTATCTTTTAATTCGTTTAAATAGTAAGAAGCCTTTTTATCAAGATCGATAATGTCCCAACCATAAAGAAACATAATTGCCTGAACAGTAGCCGCAACCTTGGTTATGGATGCAATGTCATACAGTGTGTGTTCATCCACCTTGATGAGACTGTCATATGTATGATATCCAAATGCTTTTTCATAAACCACCATCCCATTCCTGCTGACCACGATCTGGCAACCGGGAGCCGCTTTCTCCTGTACCAGTTCCTGACCCAATGTATCTATATAAACTAATGTTTCAGAATCCATTCCAACTTCTTCCGGTGAACCAAATGAGATTCTGCCAATGGATTCTGTTGAAACTTCGTGCCCTTCAGCAAGACTATCAGATATTGATTCTGGTATATTCCCCCCGGATGGCCGGGCTCCAAAAAGGATTTGGGGCACAATCATATTTGTGTATGTATTATCCTCAAATGCCCATACAAGGTGATTGAAATCCCGGAAATCCTCCAGTTTCCATTGTGATCCAAAAACATTAACAACAATATGTGTCGTTTCTGACAATTTTTTTAAAAACCGGAGAACCTTATCCTTTGAGACAAATGACTCATCAGAATTCACTGAGATATTGTAAATACCCACATTAACCAGATCAAATTGTGTCAATTCCCAGAGTATGCGAGAATGATCATAATTCGTAGAATTAAGCTCAAAATGAGTGGTTGGTGCATACTTGCCAAGGTAGGTCTTAAATATCTCGTCATCACCCTCTCCAATTATCAATGAAGCAAATGAGATGGTATCAAGGTGTATGAATGGAATTAAACCAAAAGAGTTCCGGATAATCATTACATTTTCAGCATCCCGGATGGTGCTATCAGGCTGTATCATGGAATCGCGCAGGATATCAATTCCATTGTCAGACAAAGAATTATTTTCAGGAAAATTCGAGTATCCCTTAAAACAAATGATTTGAAAGAATATGATTATTGTTCCCCAAACCTTCCTGATCATATGCAGATTTCCTATATGAATAAAATGAATAAAACAGTATTTTTGTATTTGCGAATATATCAAAATTATGAAGATACCTTCTCTAACGAAGATTCCCGGGCACAGACGCTTCAATTTTGAACCGAGGTATTATGATCCGGTGAAAGAGGATATTTCCGAAAGGACGAAAAGAATTAACGCTGAATTGAAGAAGGAAAGCAGTGGTGATTACCGTCATAATATATCAGAAGCATTTCGACATAGAGCTTATACTAACCGCAAAGAGGGAGTTACCCAATGGATGTTTATCGTTTTTTTTGCGGCCATTTTTGTGGGATATCTTTATTATGGGAATATAATTTTCTACGCCTTTTTGGCCCTGATCCCGCTTTATATATTTATCAAACTCCGTCGCCGTTTTTAAGAATTATATATGCCAGATGTCATACAGCTACTTCCTGATTCCATTGCCAATCAGATCGCGGCGGGTGAAGTAGTACAGCGACCTTCTTCGGTGGTTAAAGAACTCATCGAAAATGCCATAGATGCAAATGCCTTACATATCCAGGTGATCATCAAAGATAGTGGTAAAACCCTGGTCCAGATTACCGATGATGGTGAAGGGATGTCCATTACAGATGCCAGGATGTCATTTGAAAGACATGCGACATCCAAGATCACTAAATCGGAGGATCTTTTTCATATTCGAACCATGGGTTTCAGAGGCGAGGCGCTCGCATCCATTGCCGCCGTAGCGCAGGTTGAACTTAAAACCAGACGGGAAGTAGATGAAACTGGTACGTTAATTCTCATAGAAGGATCAAAGGTGAAGAAACAGGAGCCGGTTGCCTGCCAGAAGGGGACTTCTATCAGTGTTAAAAACATTTTTTACAACATTCCAGCCAGGAGAAATTTCCTGAAATCAAACCCGGTGGAAATGCGTCATATTATTGATGAATTTCAAAGAGTTGCTCTTGGGTATCCTGAGATCAACTTCTCGTTGTATCAGAATGATCTGGAAGTGCACCAATTAAATACTGGGAAACTAAGTAAAAGGATCATTAATCTTTTTGGAAATAATTACAAGGAACAACTGGTAACCTGCCAGGAAGAAACACCCCATCTTAAGATAACAGGTTATACCGGGAAACCGGAATATGCAAAAAAGACAAGAGGTGAACAGTTTTTATTTGTGAATAAACGATATATAAAAAATAACTACCTGAATCATGCTGTTCACAAAGCATATGAGGGGTTGATGCCCCCAGATGCCCATCCATTTTATGTGTTGTTCCTGGAAATTGATCCATCACATATCGATGTAAATGTACACCCGACAAAAACCGAAATAAAATTCATTGATGAACGCACTGTTTATGGTCTAGTAAAAGCCGCGATCAAACAATCACTTGGTGTTCATAATGTGACACCCTCACTGGACTTTACCAGTGATATTAATACAAATCTTAAAAAGGAGTTCAATCCGGAACATCATAAATCTTTATACCGGGAGAACTATCTGGAGGGACTGGAAAAAGATGAAAGGGAGACATCAAATCAGAGGAACTGGGAACAACTGTATAATCCGGAAAAGGAAATTACAGAATTCAATATTGATGAACTTCTGAGATCAACTGGTCAGAAACCGGGATTACTGAAATTTCAAAGTGATCTGAATGATCCGGATCAACCGGATGAGAAAGGGACCACCGATCCTGATTTGCGTTTCAGGGTATTTCAGACGCATCAGGCATATATAATTACTCAGGTCAGGTCAGGTATCATGATTATTGATCAACAGGCTGCACACCAGAGAATTTTATATGAAAGGTATTTATCATATTTAATAGAAAATAAGGGAGCTTCACAAAGATTATTGTTTCCCCAGACACTGGAATTAAACCCTTCTGACTTTTCTCTCGTTATGGAAATCAAGGATGAAATCAAAGCTTTAGGTTTTGAATTTGAAGCTTTCGGGAATCAGGCAGTGATTATCAATGGAATCCCGGCAGGTATTGAAGGGCATGAAGAAAAGACAGTATTTGAAAACCTGATTGAACAATTCAAGTTTTATAAAAAGGAATTATCACTTGAGGTAAAGGAGAATCTGGCTCGCTCGCTGGCATTACATTCGTCTCTTCGTCAGGGGAAGGCACTTATAGACATGGAAATGTTATCATTAATTGACCAATTGTTTGGATGTGAGAATCCTAATTATTCACCAACAGGTGTGAAAACATTTTTTGTATTAAGTTTGGAAGAAATTATCAAGAATTTTAACCGTCATATTTAATGTTCAATATTACCCCAACCGTTAGAAACATACTGATTATCAATATTGTCATTTCTGTAGTACAGGGTTTGTTAAAAATTGACTTGATTAATTTTGGTGGATTGAGATATATCCTGGCTGAATCATTTATGCCTTACCAGTTTTTCTCTTATATGTTTATTCATGCCGGATTCAGTCATATATTCGGTAATATGCTTGCCCTGTTTATTTTCGGACCATGGCTGGAAAGAACCTGGGGGCCAGCACGATTTATTACCTTCTATCTTGCCTGTGGAATTGGAGCAGGGATTCTTTGGTCTGGTGTAAATTATTTTGAAACCAGGGCTGTTCAGAAGGATTCTAATTATTATAACGTTAACCCTGATCCTGAACGCTTCAATAAATTTATAATTGATCATTACCAGAAAACACCCCAGCTGGACGATATGATCGAGCGATACGCTGAAAATCCTGACAATCCCCAATATCGTGAAGAAAGCAAGCAAGTTGTACGAGAAATTTATTACATGATTGCCAATATACCGATGGTGGGAGCCTCAGGGGCAGTATTTGGAATATTAATGGCATTTGGTTTATTATTTCCTAATACAACTTTAATGCTGTTATTTCCACCTATTCCCATTAAAGCCAAGTATTTTGTAATGCTTTATGGTTTATATGAATTGTATTCAACAATCATACAGGCACCGGGGGATAATATTGCGCATTTTGCTCACCTGGGCGGCATGGCAATAGCTTTTGTTTTAGTAAAACATTGGCAGAAACAAGGATATAGCTAATTTTGCATGATGCAACGTGGAAGTATTATAGATGAATTTAAGAATGCCTGGAAAAAGCCCGACAATGGATTGATCCAGATAATTCTGATCAACATAATTGTATTTATATTGATCAATTTAATACGGGTTTTTTCTTCAATAACCCAGCAGTTTGAGATTTATGAGTTCTTTCTCAACCAGATTGCACTACCTTCAAGTATCGGAACATTCCTTCTAAAACCATGGACGCTGATCACCTATTTTTTCACTCATGAACGGTTTTTCCATGTATTATTCAACATGCTTTTCCTTTACTGGTTTGGCAAGATTATCTATGAATACCTGGGTAATCACAAATTGATAAACATTTATGTTCTGGGGGGAATTTTCGGAGGTCTGGTTTATATCCTGTTTTATAACCTCATTCCATTTTATCACGATAGAGTAGATCTTTCAATATTGATCGGAGCATCCGCCGGAGTCTTTGCAGTAGTTGTAGGAGCCGCTACACAAATGCCGAATTATACATTGTTTCTGCTGTTTCTCGGACCTGTCAGAATTAAGTATATAGCATTATTCTATGTGTTATTATCCTTTTTCAATATAGATGGACATAATGCTGGCGGCGAACTTTCCCATCTTGGAGGCGCTCTGATTGGATTTTTATATGTAAAACAATTGCAGAAAGGAAATGATTTTGGTCAACCGGTCATTAAGTTTATTCTATGGGTAAAAAGCTTTTTTCAACCTGGATCAAAAGTTCATGTAAGCTATAAAGCTGAAAAAGGCAAAAAATCCAGCAAGCGTAGTTCAACTTCAAAAAGTGGGGAGAATGATGTTAGCCAGGCCGAAATTGATAAGATTCTGGATAAGATTTCAGATAAGGGCTACGAGAGTTTATCCCAGGAAGAGAAGGAGAAACTATTTAACGCGAGCAATAAATAGTGAAAGGTTCAAGGTTCAGGGTTCAAATCCTAAGTTCTGGATCAAAAGTTCAAGGTGATCAATAACAAATTCAAAAAGTTTATTGGTTTATCCGTTTATGTGCTTCTTCGGCAGTCATGTAAATCACGCATTACACATCCCAAATCTTTGTGTACCTCTGGATCACAGCTATTTTACCTCTTTATTTGCAAGTTGCCCACATGCGGCATCGATGTCTTTTCCACGGCTGCGTCTGACTTTAACCACCACATTCTTATTCTCAAGGTAGGCTGCAAATGCTTCCAGTTTTTCAGAGGAAGTATTTTCAAATTGAGCCTGATCAATTGGGTTGTATTCAATAATATTCACCTTGCACTGGAATTTTCTGATGAAACGAAATAATTCCTCAGCATCTCTCAGATCATCATTAAAATCCTTGAAAATAATATATTCAAAAGTGATGAAGTTTTTTGTGTTGTTGTAGTAATACTGTAATGCTTCTGCAAGAGATGAGAGTGAATTCGTTTCATTGACAGGCATTATTTGATTGCGTTTCTCATCATTTGCTGCATGAATGGATAAAGCCAGTTTGACTTTAACCTTGTCATCAGCCAGTTTCTTAATCATTTTGGAGATCCCTGCTGTCGAAAGTGTTATGCGTTTCGAAGCTATTCCCAATCCTTTTGGTGAAGTAATATGACTAATAGCAGTCATTACATTTTTATAATTTAACAGCGGTTCCCCCATGCCCATAAAGACAATATTAGTTAAAGGACTGTCATAATTTTCTTTTGCTTGTTTTCGGATCAACACGACCTGATCATAGATTTCGGCAGCATCCAGGTTCCGTTGCCTTTCCAGATATCCTGTTGCACAGAACTTACACGATAATGAGCATCCAACCTGGGAGGATATACATGCAGTCATACGTGACTTTCTGGGGATCAGAACACCTTCTACGAGTTTATCATCATGTAGCCGAAATGAGGATTTAATGGTACTGTCGCTGCTGCTCTGAGTGGTGGATAATTCAACTGGCCGGATTTCAAAATGGTCATTTAAATGTCCTCTGAGTTTTACAGATAAGTTTGACATATCATCAAAGGATGTTGCAGATTTATTCCAGAGCCACTCCTGTATTTGGTTGACACGGAAAGATTTTTCTCCAATAGAAACTATTTCATGTTGAAGTTCGGCCAGGGATAGTGTGCGTATGTCCTTTTTCATTAATGAAAGGTAGATATTTCACAAAACTAAATAATACTAATATAAAGATAGATTGAGGTATTAAGGTAACTTATCTGAATGAGTAGGAGGCACTAACGGGAAAATGATCGGACATTTTCAGATCACGATGGGTCTTAAAATAATGGATCTTTAAAAGATCATTAAAAAACTGATTATCGATCCTGAGGAAGAAAAGTTTTCCATTATAGGTAAATCCCAGGCCATTTCCACCTTTTGTAAAGGCATTCTCAAGGATTCTATCCAGTTGTGTATAAGCATAACTATATGGGATATCGTTTAAATCTCCGCATACGATAATTGGCATTTGATACTCTGATAACTTTTTCACAAGGATCCTGATCTGTTCAGAACGGCTGATAAATCCTGTCTTCAGCCTGTAAAACAAATCTATATAGGTGGCTTTAAATTTATCGGTATCAACTACGTTCTCTTCATCGATACTCATGGAGTGGAGATGGATATTGAATATTCTGACTGTATCTTTCCCAACCAGTATATCAGCATATATACAATTATTCTGCGAGTTAGTTTGTAAATCAATGATTCCTTTATTAATGATCGGATACCTGCTGAATATTGCCAACCCAAATTCACCGATTTTATTCACTGAAAAAGGTGCAACATAATTATAATACCTTTCGTTTTGTGACAATGCTGCTGTGGCATTGTATTTATTTGAAAGAGGTTCATTATAATATTCCTGGAAACACAGTATATCAACATCCTGATTAATTAACCATTCAAACGTTTGCTCCGGTGATCCATTTTGATTCTTATTGAGATGTTCATAAACATTGAAAATTCTAGTATTGAAACTTAATACAGTGAATTCTCCATTTTCCTGATGGGGATGGAAGCTTATGGAATCTATAATAAATCCTGCCCCGAGTATTACTGATACAACAGGAAAGAAAAGCAATTTATTTAATCTCTGGATATATATGATCACTAAAATCAGGTTGATCAGGATGACTAATGGAGTTGCATATGCGATAAATGCTGCAGGCCAGAATATATCAGGTGGAATAAAGTTGCATAGATACACCAGCAAGGTTACGATGAGAATGATAATATTGAATATCTTACCCAAAAGGTTGTTAAAATTTAATTCAAATATTCTAAAAATACTTATAAATAAGATTGTCTAATGTCAATAATTTATCGAAAAGCAATAAATTGCATGAATTAATGTAAATACATTGGAGATATAAAATGATAGGTCAGAAAATCGCAATAATCGGTGGGGGAAATTTAGGAAGAGCCATTGCCGAGGGATTATTATCAGGTCAGCTCATAAAACCTGAGAACATTACAGTAACAAGACGAAAGCTACAGCTTATCGATGATCTCAAAGAAAAAGGCGTAAAAACTACATCTAATAATCCTGATGCAGTTAAAAATGCAACAGTCGTAATAGTAGCTGTAAAACCCAGAAAAATCATTGGTATCCTTGAGGAGATCAGGGAATCACTGTCTTCTGATGCCATATTGATTTCCGCAGTTACTGGTGTTAAACTTTCTGAGATACTGGAAGCTCTTGAGAATAAGGCTGTAGTTTTCAGGGCAATGCCAAATACTGCCATTGCGATTCATGAGTCAATGACCTGTGTATGCACAGTCAACGGATCCGAGGAAAAGGAGAAGATCGTATTTTCAATTTTTAACCAACTTGGTAAAACCATCCTGGTAGATGAAGAATTGATGGATGCATCCACTGTTCTTGCGGCCTGTGGTATAGCGTTCGCTCTCCGGTTTATTCGAGCCGCCGCTCAGGGGGGCATTGAAATAGGATTTGATTCTCATACAGCACACCTGATTGCATCGCAAACAGTACGTGGTGCCGCTGGATTACTGATTGAAGGAACAGCTCATCCTGAAACAGAAATAGATAAGGTTACAACTCCTCAGGGATATACAATAGCCGGACTTAATGAAATGGAACATCAGGGATTCAGTTCATCACTGATAAAGGGAATTGTAACATCGTTTAATAAAATTAACTGAATCAGATTCTGTGAATATTAAACTTAATGCCGGATATCATTTTTAAGACAAACTATATGTTGGCTGTCTTACTTTAATCCGATTAAACGATTTATTGTAATAGATTCAACCTGGCTTTAATTTTTTATTTTTCTTATCATGAAGATTGAACTTATCAAAGGGGACATTACAGAATTGGAAGTGGATGCGATTGTGAATGCTGCTAATTCAAGATTAGCAGGAGGGGGTGGTGTAGATGGCGCTATACATCGGGCAGGTGGTCCTTCGATAATGGCTGAGTGTGATGCTATCCGGGGAAAAAATGGAGGATGTCTGACCGGTCAGGCAGTGATCACTTCGGGAGGTAACCTGGCAGCTAAATTCGTAATTCATACTGTTGGTCCTGTGTGGAAAGGGGGTCAACAGAATGAAAAGGAACTTCTTAGTAGTGCTTATAAATCAAGTATGAAGAAAGCTTTTGAGGCAGGAGTGAAATCTGTAGCCTTTCCAAATATCAGCACCGGAATTTATGGTTATCCCAAATATGAAGCAGCTGATATTGCGATAGAAACTGTAAAGAATTTCCTCAACAAAAATGCTATTCCAGAGCATATAATATTTGTATGCTTTGATGAAG
>JBHOSY010000143.1:0-12535 GCA_042584165.1 Bacteroidota bacterium
TTGTTTACAGAATTTCTTTTTCCCGGGTGGACGCTTTCTGGGAGGTCTTTTGTGTCCAAAATATGTTGGATCATTAAATTGAGGTTTATTCATTTCTTTTGAGATCTTTTTATACTTTTTGGAGTTAGCCTCCAACCTTTCCTCGTATTCCTCAATTTTCTTATCATAGGATTTATCAATAGAATTTTTGGATTTGTTCTTTTTAGCTTCTTTGTTCGTTGCTTTTATTTCATATGTGGCTCCCCGATCATAATCATCATCATATTTTTCTTTACGCGATTGAGCTTCAGCAGAAGTTGCCAATCCTATAAATAAAATAAAACATATCATCAGGAATAATCGCATATCGGGTAACCTGTTTACTTAATAACTGCGGAATATCTATTCTATTGTATCGAAAATTACTAAAATCAGTACAATTAACAAACTAATTGATCTAACTAATAACTGATCCGGGATCTGTATCACTCTCTGGTTTCAAGAGCATAAAAGCACCATCCAGGTCCTCTGCCATCAGGATCATCCCCTGGGATTCAATACCCATCATCTCCCGGGGTTTCAGATTTGCCAGAAAAACCACTTGTTTCCCTATTACATCTTCAGGATTGAATTGTTCAGCAATGCCACTCAGGACTGTTCTTTTTTCAATACCGATATCGACAGAGAGTTTGATCAGCTTTTTTGATTTCGGAACAGCTTCTGCTGACAGGATCTTCCCTATTCTCATATCCAGTTTGGCAAAATCCGTATATTCAATTTCTTTTTTAACAGGGAGAAGATCTGCACCATCGGATTTCTTATTTGATTCACGGGTGGCCTGTAACTTAGTTATCTGGTATTCAATAATTTTGTCTTCGATCTTCTCAAATAACAGAAACGGTTCTTTAATGATTTCTCCAGCATTAATTATATTATCTTCTTTTCCAAGTTCCCAATTCAACTTATTGATGTTGAGAATTTCTCTGATCTTTTCAGCAGAAAACGGCAGGAAAGGTTCACCCAGAATACCAAGTTTAGCGGCAATCTGTATGCTAATATTTAAAATGGTCCCAACCCTTTCCTGGCTCTCCTTGATCACTTTCCATGGTTCGGTATCTGCCAGGTATTTATTGCCGGTACGGGCAATTTCGATGTAATTTGCCAATGCCTCTCTGAAACGAAAATTATCCAGTGATTCAGCTATTTTATCCGGAAGTTCTTTTACCTTATTCAGGACCTGTTGATCATATTTTGTAAGGTCTCCTCGTTCGGGGATTTTTCCATCAAAGTATTTATGTGTGAGAACAGCCGCCCTATTTATGAAGTTTCCAAGGATAGCAACTAATTCATTATTATTTTTTGCCTGAAAATCCTTCCACGTAAAATCATTATCTTTTGTTTCTGGCATATTGGCACATAGCGTATAGCGAAGGACATCTTCTTTGCCCGGAAATTCTTTCAGGTATTCATGAAGCCATACTGCCCAGTTCTTGGAAGTTGAGATCTTATCATTTTCAAGGTTTAGAAATTCATTAGCTGGTACATTGTCTGGAAGTATATAATCACCATGAGTCTTCAACATAACAGGGAAAATAATACAATGGAATACGATATTATCCTTCCCTATAAAATGTATCAACCGGGTATCTTTCTTTTTCCAGTAGACTTCCCAATCTGAATTATTTTCTTTTGCCCATTGTTTGGTGGCAGAAATATATCCGATCGGTGCATCAAACCATACATAAAGTACCTTACCTTGGGCACCTTCAGCAGGAACGGGTACGCCCCAATCCAGGTCTCTTGTCACAGCGCGGGGATTCAGCCCACTGTCGATCCAGCTTTTACATTGTCCAAAAACATTGTTTTTCCATTCCTTATGTCCATCTAAAATCCATTCTGAAAGCCACTCTTCATATTGATTTAATGGTAGATACCAATGTTTTGTTTCTTTTAATATGGGTTTTTCACCACTTAACGTAGAACGAGGATTAATTAGCTCAGAAGGACTTAAACTGGATCCGCAACGTTCACATTGATCACCATATGCTTCCTCAAAATCACATCTTGGGCACGTTCCTATAATATAGCGATCAGCAAGAAACTGCTGGTTCTTCTCATCATAATATTGTTCTGAAATATTCTCTTCAAAGATTTTGTCACTATCCAGGTTCTTAAAAAACTCTGAAGCTGTCTCATGGTGCATTGCGGAAGAAGTCCGATCATATATATCAAAGCTGATCCCGAAATCTGCAAATGCCTTTTTATTTAACTCATGATACTTGTCAACAACCTCCTGTGGTGTTATGCCTTCTTTCTTGGCTCGAAGCGTGATTGGAACGCCATGTTCATCTGATCCACAAACAAATATCATATCCTCTCCCTTCAAACGAAGATATCTTGAATATATATCAGCAGGAATATACACACCTGCCAGATGACCAATATGTACTGGCCCATTGGCATAAGGCAATGCTGCTGTTATTGTATGTCTTTTATATTGCTGATCAGCCATAATGAGGAAAAATGAAATTTTGGCAAAGATAGCAATTTATAAGCCATCAATGTGGCTGATAGGTCATTTTGATGGATATGGTGCATAATTACTTCTTGGATTTAACTATACTTATCGGGATGGATAGAAGAACGAAGAATGGTAAGGTAATTAGTGTTGAGGTTCAGAATAATTGGCTTTGAGTATGGATGGTTAGAATTTGATTTTAATAACTCCTGGTTTTTAACCCGGGGCCACGACTCAAAACCGTCAATTGATACAATTAGAAAAAAATTTAGAAATGACTTGCAACCTGCAAGATGAACTTTTCAATCTGGCTAACCAGAAGAATGATCATCTGATTTAGTATCCATCACATCAGTAGTTTCATAGGATTGATGAACACCGGTAGACAATACTTCTTTTTCTTTCTTTTCATCAAAGAATGCCTTCTGCCTAAATAGGATTATTGAAACCCCAATGAAAATGGAGGCATCTGCAACATTAAATATTGGCCAGAGTGCCATATAATCGCCGCCAAAAATTGGTATCCAATCAGCTACACGGCCTTCCCAGATATCAATATAGAACATATCAATAACCTGACCGTGAAACCAGGGAGTATTTGCACTGGCCGGGGCATTATCAAGCCAAATGCCATAAAACGTACTGTCAATAACATTACCTATTGCCCCACCAAGGATGAGTGCAACACACCAGATCAATCCCTGATGGACTCCATTTTTTGCCAGGTAAAACAGGTAATATACAATGCCCACCATAACTACCAGCCTGAATGAGGTGAGAACGAGTTTACCATATTCAGAGGCAATCTGCATGCCGAAAGCCATGCCCGGATTTATTGTATAGTGTAGTTTGAACCAGTCATCAAATATTTCAATCTGTCCGACAAGACCCATGTCCATATTATAATAGACAAGCAATTTTACGGTCTGATCTATCAGTATTATTACTAAGCTTAATATATAGAATTTAGTATATTTCATAAACACTGTATTCCTGTTATACTTCAATTTTGAGTTTTACCGTCAGGCCATCGATATCAAATTCATTCCCATCCGTTACAATATCTTTTAACTCCAACTTTAGTGCCTGGGTTTCAGTACAAATATATTCTTTAAAATTCTCTATTGAGTTGATTAATAGCTCACCGTTTTTTTCAACAGAAATGTTGATCTTATCCTGAACATCAAGGCCCATATCCTTCCTGGTATTTTGAATTCGATTTACCAGATCACGTGCGAGTCCTTCCTGTCTCAGGCTTTCAGTCAAAGTTATATCAAGTGCTAATGTAATATCTCCTTCCGATGCCACAGACCAGCCAGGTATATCTTCTGAACTGATCTCCACATCCTCAGATGTCAGACTGATGGTTTCACCAGAAAGTAATGCAAGCTCTATTTGATCATTCTTTTCCAGGGTCGTGATATCCTCTTGAGAAAACCCATTGACTGCCTGGGTGATTTCTTTCATAAGTTTGCCATACTCCTGGCCCAGTTTTTTGAAATTTGGTTTGATCTTTTTCACCAGCACTCCTGATGTATCATCAATGTATTCGATTGTCTTTACATTTACTTCAGTAAGAATTATATCCTCCACGCTTGTGATTTGATCCTTCGTGTGTTGGTTAAGTATCGGAATGAGAATACGGGATAAAGGCTGACGAACCTTGATTTTGTGTTTTTTCCTGAGTGAATGTACCAAGGATGAAATACTTTGTGCCAACCCCATCTTCTCCTCAAGATCTCCATTTATTACTCCTTCCTCTACTTTCGGAAAATCTGTCAGGTGTATAGATAGATTGTTTTCAAGATTGGTAACAGCATTGAGATCTCTGAATAGATTCTCTGTATAAAATGGTGCAATAGGAGCGGTAAGTCTGGCTACAGTAACCAGGCATGTATACAATGTCTGATATGCAGACATTTTATCTTCATTGTAACTGCCTTTCCAGAATCTTTTTCTATTTAGCCTGACATACCAGTTACTTAAATCATCGATCACAAAGTTTTGAATGGTTCTTGCTGCACGGGTTGGTTCATAGTCATCGTAAGCCTCTTGTACCGCTTTAATTGATGAATTAAGTCTTGATAATATCCATTGGTCACTTTCCGTTCTTTTATCAAGAGGAATATTCCCTTCTTCATATCTAAATCCATCCAGGTTGGCATAAAGGGCGAAGAATGAATACGTATTGGTTAATGTACCAAAAAACCTGCGTTGGACTTCAGCGATTCCTTCCAAATCAAATTTTAAATTGTCCCATGGATCAGCATTGGATATCATATACCATCTCAGTGCATCCGGACCATACTGCTCAATGGTTTTAAAAGGATCAACCGTATTTCCCAAACGTTTCGACATCTTATTGCCATTCTTGTCCAGGACAAGCCCGTTTGATACTACATTCTTGAATGCCACACTGTCAAATATCATTCCGGCAATGGCATGAAGTGTAAAGAACCAGCCCCTTGTCTGGTCCACTCCCTCTGCAATAAAATCAGCCGGAAATGCTCTTTTGAAAATTTCTTCATCCTCAAATGGATAATGTAATTGAGCATATGGCATTGACCCTGCATCGAACCAGACATCAATTAGGTCAGGCTCGCGATACATTTTATTCCCATTCTTACTCAAAAGCACGATCTCATCCACAAAAGGTCTGTGCAAATCAATGTCATCACCAATTGGTTTCTGGTCAATACCTGCTGCAATCGCCTTATCTACCTCTTCTCTAAGTTCCTGAATGGAACCTATACATATTTCTTCTTTTTTATCCTCTGTAGCCCATATCGGTAGAGGTGTCCCCCAGAAACGGGAACGACTCAAATTCCAATCAACCAGATTTTCGAGCCAATTGCCAAATCGACCAATTCCTGTTGATTCCGGTTTCCAGTTTATGGTATTATTCAATTCAACCAACCTGTCCTTAAAGGCCGTCGTCTTGATAAACCAACTAGACAGGGGGTAATACAATACAGGTTTATCTGTTCGCCAGCAGTGAGGGTAACTGTGAACATAACGCTCAACCCTGAATGCTTTATTTTCACCCTTTAGCTTAATTGCGATCAGAACATCCGTTGGCCTGTAATCCGGATCATCTTCATCCTGATCATCGTAATTCTTCACATACATACCGGCGAAATCAGTGATTTCCTTTGTAAATCGTCCCTGTTTGTCCACAATAGGAACATCATCACCATTTTCATCCTTGACCAGTACTGCCGGAATTCCATTCTTATTGGCAGCTTTTAAGTCATCAGCACCAAATGTTGGAGAGATGTGCACAACACCGGTCCCATCTTCTGTAGTAATAAAATCAGCAGAAATAATCGTGAATGCTGGATCCGGTAGAGGAACATAAGGAAGAAGTTGTTCGTATTTCAAACCTACAAGATCATTCCCTTTCATCTCCCCAATAACTTTATGTGGTATCTTCTTATCACCGGGTCTATATTCCTCAACAGACAGGTCCTTATCTTTTTCATTGAAGTAAACAGGGAATCTGTCTTTAGCCAGAATTACGGTAATTGGATCATAAGTATAGGGATTGAAGGTCTGAACCTTAACATAATCTATCTTTTTCCCAACCGCAAGTGCTGAGTTGCCGGGCAAAGTCCAGGGTGTTGTTGTCCAGGCGAGTAGATATTCATTTTCTGTACCTTTAATTCTGAACTGTGCAGTGATGGATGTATCTTTTACATCTTTATAGGTACCGGGTTGATTTAATTCATGAGAACTCAATCCTGATCCTGCCGCAGGAGAATATGGCTGTATGGAATATCCTTTATAGAGCAGTCCCCTTTCATAGAACTTTTTAAGCAACCACCAAACCGTTTCCATATAATCCCTTTCGAATGTGATATATGGATTATCCAGGTCAATCCAGTAGCCCATTTTGCACGTTAGATTGTCCCACTGATCCTTGTACTTCATCACAGCGAGACGGCATTTCTGGTTGTAATCTACTATAGATATCTTTTTCCCGATATCCTCTTTGGTAATGCCAAGTTCTTTTTCAACCTTTAATTCCACAGGTAAACCATGCGTATCCCAACCCCCTTTTCTTTTTACCTGGTAACCTTCCATGGTTTTGAACCTGCAAAAGATATCTTTTACAGATCTGGCCATCACATGATGTATACCTGGTGTACCGTTTGCTGAAGGAGGTCCTTCATAGAAAGAGAATTCGGGGCTTCCTGATCTGTTTATTACAGATTTTTCAAATACATCATTTTCTTCCCAGAATTTCCGGATCTCTTCTCCAACTTTCGCGAAATCAAGATTTTTGTATTCCCTGTATTTCACTTTAATCAGCGATTTATATTCAAATTATTTACTTTGAGTTCTTCAGTATCTACCCCATTGTTCTCTTCAACCTCAATAAGCTTTATATTGATCTCTTCATCCTCCGATTCATCATAATAATCTTCAAAATCATCGATCAACTTGTGTTTGCCGGTCCTTCTTTTTCCATCATCAAATGCCAGCAACATTGCGGGTAAAACAATCATGTTGGTAAACATTGCTATAAGCAGTGTAATTGAGGTTAATTTTCCCAATGCAATCGTACCTCCAAAATCAGAACCGATAAATATTACAAATCCGGCAAACAGAACAATCGAGGTATAAACCATACTGGCTCCTATTTCACGGATACTTTTACTGACAGCCAGGGGAACAAAAAAATTGTTAGCAAATAATTCCTGCCTGTATTTTGCCAGAAAATGGATACTGTAATCTACTGAAATACCGAAGGAGATGCTAAAAGTGATTGCAGTACTGGGTTTGAATGGGATACCGGCAAAGCCCATAATTCCTGCAGTAATCATCAATGGGATTATGTTCGGGATCAATGATATGATAATGATCCTGAATTTTCCAAAAAGCAGTGACATGATGCCTGCGATTATGATAAATGCCAGAATAAGACTGAGCCTGAGATTTTCAATAAGGAACTTGTTCCCTTTTACAAACAATAATGTGGTTCCTGTAGGAAATGCCACTATTTTAGACTCATTGAATATTTCTGCAATTTTTGGTTTAATGATATTTTCAATCAGGTCATCCATTTTGTTGGATCCGATATCAGCGATCTTCAGGGATATTCTCATCACCTGACCTGTTGTATCAACAAACGCACCTAACAATCCTGAGGCATCAGTTTGATTTCTTAAATATCTGAGTATAAATCCCTGGTCACTTTTTGATGGCAGGTCATAATAATCAGGATTATTATTGTAAAAAGCCTGCCTCGCAGCTTTTATAAAACTGAGAATAGATACAGGTCTCGAAACATTTTCCTGTTCTGCAAGAAAATTTTCCAGTTGATCGATCTTAACCAGGTTATCCCTTCTGAGAGCACCACGTTTACTTCCTGTGTTTACAACGACTTCCAACGGCATGATCCCACTGAAGTTCTCTTCAAAAAAAACAAGATCCTGCTTGATCTTACTATCTTCGGGTATGTCATCTACCATATATGATACTGAATGGATCCTGTATAAGCCCGTGATAGATAATGCAACAATCACAGCGACCACTACAAATATGGTATACTTATACCGGTGTACCAATAAATCAATACCGGTCAGGAATTTATCAATAAACTTAAATTTTAAATGCTTCAGTTGTTTGCCATGTGGTGTCGGTAATAGCGAAAATACCGAAGGGATCAGGATGATGCTGACGACGAATGTTGCCATAATACTCAAACTTGCAACGATTCCAAATTCCCGTAATACCGTGATCTTCGAAATTGTTAATACGCCAAAGCCTATCGCAGTAGTAAGGTTGGTAATCAGTGCTACTACGCCGATTTTTCTGACTACAACACTCAGGGCACGAATCTTTTTCCCATATTTTTCAATCTCCTGATGGTATTTATTCAAGAGGTAAACACTGTTTGGAATCCCTATTACCACAATAATTGGGGGCAGTAATCCTGTAAGTATCGTTATCTTATATCCAAATATCGCGATGATCCCCATCGTCCAGATTATCACCACGGCAATGATGATCATCGGGAAAACGACCGCATCCCATGATTTGAAGAAGAACAGCATGATCATGCCGGTAACTACTACTGAAAAAAACAGGAACCACAACATCTCATTCTTTATCCTGCCCATGATTACAGATCGAACAAAAGGCAGACCGGCATACTTCAATTCTATTCCTGTGGATTTCGAAAACTCTTCCCCGAGAAAAAGTATATCTTTTGTGACTTGCTGCCTTTTTACGCTATTCAGAACCTCTTTACTGAGCGTAATGAGTATTAGTGAGGCACCATTATCAGGATTGAAGATCTGTCCACTGTAGAACATCTGATCCCTTGCAAGCTTCAGCAATGCGTCCAGATCTTCTTGATTCTCCGGGATTTCCTCAAAGATCTTCTTTAACTCGAACTTCTTTTTCTGTGTATTCTTTTCCAGCCGATAAAGCCTGGGTAGGGAGAGTACTTCATTTACACCCCTGAGTTTTGATAATTCATCGCTTAACAGGCTAAGCCGGTAGAAGTTTTCCGTGGTATAAACTGCACTGTCGGATATACCAATAGCTACAAGGTTTCCATCTTCACCAAATTGCTCTTTGAATTCCATGAACTGGATCATGTCAGGGTCATTGGAAGGAACGGTTTTGGCAAGCTCATAGCTCCATTCCATGTCCTTTCCCTTATAGGCCATAAAGACTGTTATTACAGCCAGGATAACCATTAATCCTACGCGGTTCTTTAATACGATATGCGTTAGTTTCGTCCACATTTCAAAACGAGCACAAAGGTAATGAATTTTGCTGTGTATTGAATTTTGAGATTAACATTTTGTTGATAGTTGGTTGATAATAGCTTTGTGATCTTCGTGCCCCAAACCACTACCTACGAATTGTACCCGAACCTGTTCAACTTCTGTTTCTTCTTTCGCCAATCCTTCTCAACCTTTACGTAGGTTTCAAGGAAAACCTTTTTCCCAAAAAACTTTTCCATATCCATTCTGGCTTCCGTACCAACCTTTTTCAAAGCCTTCCCTTTATTACCAATGATGATCCCTTTCTGACTGTCACGTTCCACATATATCTCTGCTCGCATCCTGATTATATTTTCATCTTCCGTGAATTCAGTAACTACTACTTCAGAACTATAAGGTACTTCTTTCTGATAGTTAACGAATATCTTTTCGCGAACGATCTCCCCGGCAAAAAACTTTTCAGGCCTATTCGACAGTTCATCTTTAGGATAAAAAGGTGGATGATCCGGAAGGTAATCAAGGATCTTTTGAAATAGCAGGTCGACATTGGTCCCATCCAGTGCCGATATGGGTATCATTTCATCAAATTCCCAGGCTTCCTGCCAGTACTTCATTTTATCCTCCGCCTGACTGCCTTTGGATAGATCGGTTTTATTGAGCAGGAAGATGATCTTAGCTTCTGTTTTTTTAAGTAGTCTCTGTAGTTCTTCTATATTATATTTTTCATCAATACCAGCGATCAATAAAAGAATATCTGCATCTTCCAGGGAGGACCGTACGAAATTCATCATGGATTGATGCAACTGGTATTCTGGTTTCAGGTAACCGGGGGTATCGGAATATACGATCTGGAAGTCATCTCCATTAAGAATTCCCATGATCCTGTGACGGGTGGTTTGGGCTTTGGAGGTAATGATGGCCAGTTTCTCTCCCACGAGCTGGTTCATGAGTGTGGATTTCCCGGCATTGGGTTTTCCGATGATGTTGACGAAGCCGGCTTTGTGAGATTCGACGCCCATGCGTCAAAGATAGTGTTTATAGATAATTCGATAATTCGATTATTTGATTATTTGACCTAAAAATCAAAAATCTCAAATCAAGATGCAAAATTCAAGAATCCAAACAGGTCTATTTATAATCATCAACTGCCTGCCTGACATCCTGCATATGGAATCCATAGGTTCGTCTTAACTGGCCAAGATTTTCATAGCGGGAAACATTTTTGGGTAATTGAAGTTTCGCTATTATATGATCAACAGGGACATCCGTGTTATCCGAAACTTCCTGCAGACTCATATTACCCCGGATAGGGGAATTTCCGAATCCCTGTCTTCCCGAGCCTATTTCCAGGCAATCATCTTCATGAGCGGGTAGTTGAACATCATTTGATTGGGTTCGATATCTTCCTCCCCTCCTATCATCTCGTATTTCATCCTGTATGTAATCCTCCTTTTCAGGCGGAATATTGTTGCGTTTCACAGGGATCTCCTTCCTTAATGCCCGATAACCTCTTGAATCATTTTGCTGTATGGGACCCAGTAATGGTAATGAGAATAAAATGAGGACAATGACAGATCCTGTGATACCGGCAATCCCTCGCCTTGATATTCCTGTATTTCCTTTCCCGCGGATCATGATCCATATCCATCTCCAGTGAAGAATAAGGTGAAGCAGGATCGTTGCCAGAAAAAATATTGATGCCCAGAAATGTACATCTCCCCACTGGTGCCTATCTAGGCCCCATACCTGGTACCTGAATCCCGTACCTGAAGGGAGGACAAAATACATTAAAAAACCTGTGGTGGCCAGAAGTACGAAGGAAACATATGACAGGATATCAACTAATAAATTAAGGGATGATTTTTTAAATCGTGCCATTTCGTAAATAAGGTTTCTCACTAACAAAAACAATAGTTAGTAATAATAATTCCCTGAAATCCCATTTTAACATTTCATTAACATTACAGGTAACTCTACACGAAAGACATATAGGAATCTCCGTGTTCTCCGTGCAATCTCTGTGTTTTCTGTGTCCTGAATCACCTGTAATATGTCTCTGAAATACTTTGATGTAATCCCGTATTAGATTATTTTTGCATTCGCAATTTAATATATCGCGGGGTGGAGCAGTTGGTAGCTCGTCGGGCTCATAACCCGAAGGTCGCAGGTTCAAGTCCTGCCCCCGCTACGAAAAACCCCCATTACATTCAGTATTGGGGGTTTTTTACTTATGAATGGACATAAAAGTGGACACTTTTGCATCATTTATTGTTTATATCATCTAATTCATCAACAACTTCATTCAAATAGGTCATCACCTCCACAATTAACAAAGCGTTCTTGTCTCCTGATTCTAAGAGATCATCAGTACTGAACTCATATTCTTCTCCATCTTCAAAACGCTGCATCCACTCTTTCCACAAAGAGCAAGAGAGGAGGTTAATACCATGCAGGAAAATCTTATCCTTTGTCTCTAATAATTTCTTCCTTACAAGCTCCAAATTATATATGTAATCCTTTGATGGATGTAAGCATAGCATTTTTGTCATTTTACTACCGTTTTACTATAAGTCTCTGGAATCCAGGTAGTTAATATAGTATATTTTCTTCTTATTGCCTATTTAAACGGTCTCTGTTGAACGATCTATGTGTGGGTAGTGGTATTATATCTCTGGTGTGGTGGAGGGCTTAGAAACAAATAATTATTCAGAGTAAGATTAGCTATAATTAAAAAATACTTCGTCAAGGTCAAGGATGATTAATAAAAAATATTTGCAATTATTTTTTATCATTCCTCTCTAACTCTATATCTTCTTTTAATAGTTGTGTAATATCAATAGTGGGCAATATGAAATCTTTGAATTGTGTATCTTTTAGTTTTTCAAATAAAATACCTCTTGCAGTTCCTGCAGATAACATTGCAAGATGTTGACAAAAACCTACAGGTATAACAAGTTTATTTTCATTATTCTTAAAACTGTCAAAGCTATTTTTATCAACACCAAATTCACATTGAACAGATAGTTTAACAAAAGGGTTTTTTTTACATATGAAACTAACTCCAAACTCAATTCCAACTTTATTATCTTTTTCATTTGCCATTACTCCAACACCTGCTTCAATTCCTGTTTCACAATCTTTTTGATAAACATCTTCAATTATAGCAAATTGAGGTGTTGAAATATGTAATAAATGGAATGCTATTTGTTTTCTTTGAGGCATCTCTATGCAGCTTCTTTGTCGTATTGACTTTGTGGTGAATAGGCTTTATAATAGATATTTTGAACCTGATTAAGTA
>JBHOSY010000144.1:0-12345 GCA_042584165.1 Bacteroidota bacterium
GCTGGGGGGGGCTTCCGGAGGATTTACTTCCGGGAGAAAAGAGATTGTGGATATGGAAAGGATACTTGTGACCGGATCTTCCGGACAACTAGGATCTGAATTGATCACCGAACTAGCAAAAATTTACGGGCTGGACAATATCATTACAGCTGATATTCATAAGCCACAGAATCATGATCTGGAATTTCAATTTGTCAACCTCGATGTTATCAATAAAAATCTTTTGGAGGATATCGTTAGGAAGTACAATATCACTCAAATCTATCACCTGGCTGCCATCCTTTCTGCAACTGGTGAAAAACATCCCGGACTGGCATGGCAGGTAAACATCGAAGGGCTTATGAATGTACTGGATGTCTCAAGACATATGAATGTTAAAAAGGTTTTTTGGCCAAGTTCTATTGCAATATTCGGACCCAACACACCAAGGATTAAAACGCCACAGCATACTATCACAGATCCAAATACTGTATATGGTATCAGTAAACTAACTGGAGAGAGGTTGATCGAATACAATTATGATCACTTTGGCCTTGATGTGAGAAGTCTCCGGTATCCGGGTTTAATCGGATACAAATCACTCCCGGGAGGCGGGACAACAGATTATGCGGTCGAGATCTTCCATAAAGCAATCCTGGAAGAAAGATTTTCGTGTTTTCTGAAACAAAATACTTCCCTTCCCATGATGTATATGCCTGATGCTGTCAGGGCAACAATGGAAATCATGGAGGCAAACGATGAAAGGATTAAAATTCGGTCCAGTTATAATATAGCAGCTATTAGTTTCAGCCCGGAGGAAATAGCCAACTCTGTTAAAAAATATTACCCGGATTTTGAAATGGATTACAAACCGGATTTCAGACAGGATATCGCAAATTCATGGCCAAAAAGTATTGATGACACGCCTGCACGTATCGATTGGGAATGGCAACATGAATATGACCTGGACAAAATGACAGACGATATGATCTTACACCTGAAAGAAATGCTGGTTAAAGAAAAAGCCTCCTGAATAATTACAACAGGTTATTTAATTAAATCAATGCATCCAAAATCCAAAATCACAACCACCAAATCAATAAATCACCAAATCAATAATTAGACTATTCTCCCTGACCCAGCGAATAACCTCTTTCTCCATCAAAAGTATATAGATGCTCGGTTTTGATAAAATCAAATCCTGCATTTTCAATCCTCTGCAATAATCCGATGATCTGCTGATGACTAACAGTATCTAATTCTTCATCAGCTACATAACGACAACGCCAATGGTCTGAACAAAAGGTCTCAGGAAGTCCTTCCGGGTAAACCAATACACCCCGGTTTGTGATCATCTTCAATCTAATACCTTCACCGTTTACTCTCCCAATTTTCTCACCTAATTTGATTGGATCCCGTTGATCGTCATCCCAATCAAGAAATACATCCATACCAACCAATTCTTTCTTAGCCTTCTGTTTTTTCGATAAAACGATTTTCCGCATCGCTTCGCCCGATTGGTAAGATGCCTGCCGTAGTTTGGTAGGAGTTTGTCCAAGTCGAATAATTATTTCTCTGGCAAACTCGGAGGTCCAAACCTTTCTCAACGAGTCCTTACTGAAAATATCTGATGTATGAATACCATCTTCAATTGTTTTCAGCCAGGCATTCTGAATCCTGGAAGCTACTTCAGGTTGATTAATATGAACCAGCATCATTACGGCCGCATTAATCAATCCGGAGGGATTTGCGATATCCAATCCTGCAATATCTGGTGCAGAACCATGGATGGCTTCAAACATGGCAACTTCTTCACCGATATTGGCAGATCCTCCCAGACCTACCGATCCGGTTATCTGGGCGGCGATATCTGAAATAATGTCACCATACAGGTTCTCCGTCACCACCACATCCAGTAAATGCGGACGATCCGCGATAATGGCCGAACCAATATCAATGATCATATGATTGGTCTCTATCTCAGGGTATTCATGGGCCACCTCATTGAAAATCTTATGAAAAAGGCCATCCACCTGTTTCATAATACTGTCCTTGGTCATACAGGTAACTTTCTCGCGTCCATATGCTTTGGCATATTCAAAGGCAAATCGGATGATTTTCTCTGATCCGGGTTTTGAAATCAGTTTCAATGCCTGGATCACTTCCTCGGTCTGCTGATGTTCTATGCGTGCATACAGATCTTCTTCATTTTCCCGGATAATGATCAAGTCAGTCAGTGGATGATTGGTTGGAACAAAAGGAAAATAGGATTGACATGGCCTCACATTGGCATATAAACCAAGTGTTTTTCGGGTAGTTACATTTAAACTTTTAACTCCTTTTCCCTGCGGGGTCGTGATTGGGGCTTTCAAAAATACTTTTGTTCTTCGTAATGATTCCCACGACTCAGGTCCAATACCCGTAGATATCCCCTTCCGATAAACTTTTTCCCCAATCTCAATGATTTCTGTTTCGATCTGTGCTTCGGCAGCTATTAAAACATCAAGGGTGGCCTGCATGATCTCAGGGCCAATACCATCTCCATAGGCAATAGTGATCTTTTGCTTCTGTGACATTTTTACATTTTTGGATGAACGGCATAGATAAGCTAACGGTCAATAAATAACTTGTACTGATTGTAATGATAATGGATATGATTTACATAATTCACTGGCTCTTCACCACGGCAGTATCCAAAATTCACCACAGGATCTTTGTAGTACTTTGGTTTTGATTTTAATTGCAGGTAATAGGCAACATTGTCATCCCATTTTTTCGGGTCCCTTCCATACTTTTCTGCCAATTTCATCGCATCGCGAATATGATTCTGACCAACATTATAAGAACCGAGTGTAAATTTTATCAATTCATCCTCATTGGTTATTTCTTTCTTCCAATAATCATACAACCAGTATAAATGTGATGTTCCGGCAATCAGATTCTGTTCCGGGTTGGTCAGATTTATTACGCCATATTCCCTGCCGGTTCGAGGCATTATCTGCATCAATCCGACAGCACCCGCCCAGGATATTGCTTTCGGGTCAAAACGAGATTCCTGAAAAATAATTGCTGCCAGCATCCGCCAGTCTTTATCATATTTCCCGGCATATTTACGGATAAGGTCATCGTATGGAGAAATCTTACCTCCGGCGATGGAAGAATAATCACTATTGGCGCGTTGCAGGTATTCTTTAGAAGCCAGAAAATATTTTTGGTAGATATAATTATGATCTGGGGTTGCTTTGATTTTTCCCAGCCATAAATTGACTGTATCTAATAATGCCGGTGCGTTCAGGCGACAGGCCCAGGCTATTTGTTGAGGGAAACTCACAGGGGTTTTAACATCAAGATCCGGATAGTAAGTAGCATTTAGCAACGCAATATCCTCATCTGCAATGGTAAATTCAATTTCATTATCCACCACCATTTTAATAATTGATTCCGTATCAATGTCACCCAGTTGTTCTTCGATAATTATGTTCCCTCCTAGTTCATCAGATAAATTTCTTAACCTGGCGGCAAAAGAAGAATTTTTTCTGACGTGTACTTTCCTTCCAATCAAATCAACCTGGTTCCGTATCAATGAATTTTCAAGTTCGTGTGCTTTTAAATTCTCCCATCCCTCTGGTTTTCGTTGAACCAAGACCTGTCGTACCAGATACTGATAATTGGAAAAATTCACAAATTTCTTCCGGTCTCTGGTAATGGTTAGGTTATGACAGATAATATCGCCATCTCCATTATTCAATTTTATAAGGATCTCCTCAAAATCTTTCACAATTTCCACCTCCAGATCCACCCCTAGGAATTTTGCAAATCGATCTGCCAATTCATATTCAAAGCCCATTGGTTCACCTTTATAAAGGAAGTAAGTAGCTGAGGTATTATCCATCAATGCCTTTATTGAGCCTCTTTCAATAATCCGGTCCAGATCGAAATCTATTGGATCAGGAATTTGTAATTCCTCGATTTGAGTAGAATCAGTATTTTGAGTAATATTATTCTTGTCCGTTTTTTGCGCACAGGTACTTAGAAACCATACCAGCAATATGAAAATGTAAACAGAATATGGTTTGAAGTAGCTCATAATTAAGGTCCGGATGATTATCCGGACCTTAATTTATGAATTTTATGGGATATTGATGGTAAAAAAAGTTTGCTGGTTTAATAACGATAGTAGTCTGGTTTGTAGGGCCCTTCTACTTTGACTCCAATATATTCTGCCTGTTCTTCAGTTAATGTATCAAGGTTGACACCAACTTTTTCAAGGTGCAGGCTGGCAACCTTTTCATCGAGGTGTTTTGGCAAAGTATACACCGCGTTTTCGTATTTATCCGATGCGGTCCACAATTCAATTTGCGCAAGGACCTGGTTCGTAAAAGAGTTCGACATTACAAATGATGGATGTCCGGTTGCACAACCCAGATTGACCAGCCGACCTTCGGCCAGAACAATTAATTCTTTCCCGTCAATATTATACAGATCTACCTGTGGTTTAATTTGTTCTTTCGTATCTCCATAATTCTCATTCAACCATGCCATATCTATTTCGGTATCAAAATGACCAATATTGCATACAATGGCCTTATCTTTCAGTTTCTTAAAGTGTTCGCCACTAACGATTCTGAGGTTCCCGGTTGCAGTAACTACGATATCTGCTTCTTCTACTGCATCTAACATTTTCTTCACTTCAAAACCATCCATAGCTGCCTGTAATCCACAAATAGGATCGATTTCAGTTACAATTACACGGCATCCATTGGCCCTTAACGAGCGAGCTGATCCTTTACCGACATCCCCAAAACCAGCAACAACAGCTACCTTGCCAGCCATCATGACATCAGTTGCACGACGTATTGCGTCCACCAGGGATTCCTTACAGCCATATAAGTTGTCAAATTTCGATTTGGTGACCGAATCGTTTACATTAATAGCTGGAATTGGTAATGTTCCGTCCCGCATTCTCTCATATAGACGATGTACTCCCGTAGTAGTCTCTTCTGATATCCCATTCACGGATTCGACCAATTCCGGATGATTATCAAGGACAACATTTGTCAGATCACCGCCATCATCCAGGATCATATTCAACGGTTTGTCTTCATCCCCAAAATATAAAGTCTGATCGATACACCAGTAAAATTCTTCTTCTGTCATCCCTTTCCATGCATACACAGGAATTCCCGCATCTGCAATAGCTGCCGCAGCGTGATCCTGGGTAGAAAAAATATTACATGACGACCACCTTACATCAGCCCCTAATTCAACGAGTGTTTCGATAAGTACAGCTGTTTGAATTGTCATGTGTAAACACCCGGCAATTCTAGCTCCTTTTAACGGTTTCGTTGGGCCATATTCCTTTCTGATTGCCATAAGTCCAGGCATTTCGGCTTCTGCCAACCTGATTTCTTTTCTGCCCCATTCAGCCTGTGATATGTCCTTAACTTTGTAATGTTGGTTTGTACTATTCATATTCCGTTTTCAATTTTAGAACTGCGAAATTACAGCATTTAACTATTCGATCAAAAAATCTGAGGAGATTGAGACAGATTATCGTAAATACTCGATTTCCTTAAACATATAGCTGCTGACTCCATGATCCGTTTCCACCATCAATCTTCCTGAATCATCGATTCCCCTTATCATGCCATTGAATGTCTCATTAGACCTGAACACGTGAATCTCATCTTTCCAGTACATTACTGACATATAATCCCTATACAATGACTTAACAGTCAAACTCTTTAGTTGATTATAACGATTCTCCAGGTACATGGATAAAAGTTCCAGCATCTCATCAATATTAAATTCCTGGTTACAGATCTGTAACATAGATATTGCGTTCTCCATTTGAAATTCCTGCTGGTTTATATTCAGCCCAATACCAATAGCAGAATACTCGAACCGGTTGCTACGTATTGAATTTTCAATCAATATCCCGGCAATCTTGCTTCCACCATACATAATATCATTGGGCCATTTAATTTTAAGGTTTTCAGGTGTATAAACTGTAAGAAAGTCGTGTAAAGCCAACGATGTGAATATATTAAGTAAAAAATGATCTGATATCCTAAGAAATCCAGGATGAAATATCACAGAAAATGTTAAGTTTTTACCTGGTTGTGATTTCCAGGTATTTCCGCGTTGTCCTCGTCCAAGGAATTGATCATTCGTATAAATAAGTGTTCCTTCTTTAGCTGACTTTTTTGAAGCCATTTCTGAAGCTATGTCATTTGTTGAATGACACTTTGGCAGGAAAAAAGCCGGTTTTCCTATAAAACTCGTATTGGCAAAATATTTGGGCATTAATTTCATAGCTTTACAATGCAATATTATAAACCTTAATGAAAGAAAGAAAGAACGGCTTTAATTCGGAAGAACTCAGCCGTGCTATTGCAGATGGCATGAGTGAAAAGAAGGGCAGGGATATTGTGATTTTAGATCTGCGGGGAATACAGAATGCAATTACCGATTTTTTTGTAATTTGTACTGGTAACTCGGATACACAGATTGATGCAATCGCAGACTCTGTTGAAGAGACTGTATTAAGGCAAACAAAAGAAGGAGCCTGGCACAAGGAAGGTTTCCAGAACAGGGAATGGGTATTAATTGATTATGTGAATGTAGTTGCCAGCATTTTCAAAGAAAACACCCGTGAATTTTACGCCCTTGAAGAATTATGGGGTGACGCAAAAACAATAGAGGTACTATCCGAGCAATAAGAACAATTATTGCAATTCAATCGTTTTAAAATTAGCAACGCATACTTGAGAGAATATAATGGCAGAGAATAAAGACAATAATAAGAAGCCAATGCCGAAAACACCACAGAGGCCAAACTACCAGATCTGGATCATTCTGGCACTTTTCTTAGTGGTTATTGCAGTGACCTATTTCAATAATAGTAAATCCGCAATCGAAATTACCAAAGCCAGGTTTGAGAAGATGGTGATGGCAGGTGATGTAAGAGAGGTGGTAATTATATCAAATAAAAATGATGTAGAGGTAACACTGAAAGAGGAAGCGGTCAATAACCAAAAATATAAAACGGAGCTCGAAAATTCCAATCCTTTTTCAATGAACACCGGGCCACACTATTATTTAAGAATTGTAGGTCCGGAATCCTTTGTTACATATTTTGAACAACTGGAATCTGAGCTTCCTGCGGATCAACAGGTCGGGTACAAAATCGAAGAGCGATCCGATTTTACTAGTATTTTCTTCCAATGGGGATTTCTATTCCTGATACTTTTTGGATTCTGGTTTCTTATGAGACGAATGACTGGAGGGGGAGGACCTGGTAGTCAGATTTTCAATATCGGGAAATCAAAGGCTGCTCTCTTTGATTCCGAAGCTAAGGTTAAAGTTTCTTTTGCAGATGTTGCCGGTTTGGACGAGGCTAAGGAGGAAGTAAAAGAAATTGTAGAATTTTTGCAAAATCCATCAAAATTTACCAAGCTGGGTGGTAAAATACCAAAAGGGGCATTGCTGGTTGGCGCTCCCGGAACCGGGAAAACATTACTGGCCAAAGCTGTAGCCGGAGAAGCTGCCGTACCCTTCTTTTCTTTATCGGGAAGTGATTTTGTGGAGATGTTTGTAGGTGTTGGGGCTGCTCGCGTTAGAGATTTGTTTAAGCAAGCCAAAGAGAAAGCTCCATGCATCGTTTTTATTGATGAAGTGGATGCAATCGGACGTTCAAGAGGAAAAGGCTCGATGCCAGGGGCAAATGATGAAAGGGAAAACACATTGAACTCATTACTGGTTGAGATGGATGGATTCTCAACAGATTCGGGCGTAATTATTCTGGCTGCCACCAACAGACCTGACGTTTTGGACATGGCTTTACTCAGGCCCGGCCGATTTGATCGTCAAATATCAATTGATAAACCAGACATTGTTGGTCGTGAAGCCATTTTCAGGGTACACCTGAAGCCTCTCAAGCTTTCAAAGGAAATAGATCCCAAAAAACTTGCGGCTCAGACACCTGGATTTGCAGGAGCAGAAATTGCAAACGTATGTAATGAAGCCGCATTAATCGGTGCCCGGAAAAATAAGAAAGCCATCGATATGGTTGACTTTCATGATGCAATTGACCGAGTAATTGGAGGATTGGAGAAAAAAAATAAAATCATATCCCCGGAAGAAAAAAAGATTGTCGCCTATCACGAAGCAGGTCATGCTGTTGCCGGATGGTATCTTGAGCACGCTGATCCACTAGTAAAAGTGAGTATTGTACCACGAGGTGTTGCCGCACTTGGATATGCCCAATATCTACCAAAAGAACAATTTCTATATCAGACAGAACAACTTATAGATGAAATGTGTATGGCACTTGGTGGTAGGGCTGCTGAAGAAATTACTTTTAATAAAGTTTCTACAGGAGCATTGG
Organism: Bacteroidota bacterium; assembly: GCA_042584165.1. GTDB lineage: Bacteria > Bacteroidota > Bacteroidia > Cytophagales > Cyclobacteriaceae > JBHOSY01. The sequence continues at coordinate 8,369 of JBHOSY010000144.1, forward strand.
GAGATCTTGAAAGAGTAACCAAAGTAGCATATTCGATGGTTACTATATATGGCATGAACAGTAAAATTGGGAATATCTCCTTTTACGACTCAAAACAATCTGAATATAATTTTAATAAACCCTACTCCGAAGCAACAGCTGAAACCATCGATGAGGAAGTACGAAAGATTGTAGATGCAGCTTTTAACCGAACAAAATCGCTTTTACTTAAGAAGAAAGATAAATTGGAGATTATTGCAAAAGAATTACTTGAGAAAGAGATCATCTTCCAATCCGATCTGGAAAGGTTGATTGGCAAACGACCATTTGCCAAACCAACGACCTACGAGGCATATACTCAAAAAGAAGAGGAAAAGGAAGAGAAAGAAGGCAGTAAGAAAGCGAAAGAGGAGGTAAAGGTTTCAGACGACGGAAAACCCTCATCCAGGGAAACCATTAATGAATCGGAAATACAAGCTGATACCGGGGACACTTCAATTGAGGAACCTGAAATACCATCTACTGAATCCGAAGAGCCTACTGAAACAAGGGTTTAATATTTTGAACCATACATGATTGATAAAGCATCCTGAAATATTGAGATGCTCTTTTACTTTCCACTAATTCATATTGACAATCTCCCAAACTGGCCAATAGATTTAATTTTATCTACCTTAGCTGTCAATGCAGGAAATAATAAAGGTCGATCAATTGCCAATTGGGGAAAAAATCTATTTTGCAGCTGATTTCCATCTGGGTGCACCAACTCAGAAATCAAGTCTTACCCGGGAAAAAAAAATCGTCAGATGGCTCGAAAAGATCAGCAGCAATGCACATATCATATTCATCCTGGGTGATATTTTTGATTTCTGGTTTGAATACAAGCATGTAATCCCCAAAGGATTTACCCGCCTGAAAGGAAAGCTAATGGAACTGAAAGATGCAGGGAAGGAAATAGTTTTTTTCAGCGGCAATCATGATATGTGGATGTTTGATTACTTCCAATCAGAATTTGGCATACCAGTTTATAGAGATCCTCAAAAAATAATCATCGGGAACAAATTATTTCTTATCGGTCATGGAGATGGTCTGGGAAAAGGTGACTGGAAATACAAGATCTTAAAAAAAACTTTTGAGATCCGATTCACGCAATGGGCATTTAGCCGGCTTCATCCTAATTTTGGCATATGGTTCGCTCAAAAACTTTCTGATAAGAGCCGCGTGAATAATTATAAGCATGATGAGGAATTCAAGGGTGAAGATGAATGGCTATTGAATTTTTGCAGACAAAGGGACAAAATCGAACACTTTGATTACTTCATTTTTGGACACCGTCATATGACCCTTGATCTTGAAGTCTCCCCCAATAGCCGCTATATAAACGTTGGTGAGTGGATTGAAGATTGTTCATACGCCGAATTTGATGGGAATGATTTGCATCTGAAGTATTTTGAAAAAAGCTCATAGAATATCCATATTCATTTCATTAATACTGACCTCCCCCGTATCCGGGCAGTCCCTGGAATTCTACAATCGATTTGAAATCCCATCATATACCTCCCTATCAATTGACAGGGGAGATTTCCTTTTTATAGCGGAATCCTCAGGAAGTATTCAAAAGTATGACTGGGATGGTAATCTTGTCCTTACATTCAGCTCCGGTCGCATAGCTCCTGTCACCAACCTTGAAGCAAGAATGACCAATAAGATTTTTGTTTTCTATAATGATTTACAGCAATATCTTGTACTTGACAGGTTCATGACATCAATTTCAGATCTTCATCTTCCTCCTGACCTCATAGGCTATGCCCATATTGCAACTCTTGCTCCTGATAATAACGTTTGGATTATTGACGATAATGATTTCTCACTCAAGAAATTCTCACCACAATATTCTGAAGTCCTTTTAATAACCCCTTTTGATCTGTTACTGGATAATGATAATTATGCCATTGAAGATATGACAGAATATCAGAACCGGTTATATATAAGCGACAAGTACAAAGGGATTCTTGTTTTTGACAATATGGGGAATTATCTGGATACGAAACCATATATGGGAATTGATGAGTTAAGCTTTTATCGAGACTACTTGTTGGTATCCCACTTCGATACACTTCAATTTATTGATCTCTATCGATTTGAAAAAAAGCAATTTAAGATCGAGGATCTTTCCGATTGGGAACAGGTAGTTTGTGGGGGAGAATACATTTATTTTCTGAAAGGCGGTGATGCATTCGTTTATCGGATCGATCATTAATCCTTATTTTCACATTTCCTATCATGGTTTATTTGGAGATTTTTAAATACAATCCTATTTTTCGTAGATTTAGTAGATTTTTTTTAAGCAAACTAACAAATCATGAAAAAAGAAGATTTTATCTGGCTTAGCAAATATCCGCGTGGAATCAACTTTGAGGTTGATCCCTCCCAATATACTTCGGTGGTTGAGTTATTGGATAAAAGTGTCAAAAAATATGGAGACGAAGTAGCATTTATAAATTTTGGTCGCTCGCTGACATTTAATGAAGTGGATCATCACTCCAGGAATTTTGCTTCTTATCTCCAGAGCATCGGTCTCAATCCAGGTGACAGAATAGCAATTCAAATGCCAAACCTGCTTCAGTATCCAATCGCCATGTTTGGTGCGTTACGGGCAGGTCTGGCAGTTGTAAATACAAACCCCCTATATACACCGCGTGAAATGGAACACCAGTTCAATGATTCCGGTGTGAAAGCCATTGTTATCCTCGCTAATTTTGCCTCAAGCCTGGAGGAAGTACTCCCAAATACAAACATCCAGCATATTATCATAACAAAAATGGGCGATTTGATTGGTGGTTTAAAAGGAGCCTTAGTCAATCTGATTGTTGATAAGGTTAAGAAGATGGTTCCTCCATTTAATCTTCCGAATGCAGTGAATTTTAAAGATGTATTAAGAATCGGTGGAAGACACCCTTTCAACGAACCGGATATTAAAAATTCAGATATTGCCTTCCTGCAATATACAGGTGGAACAACCGGTGTTTCAATGGGTGCAACCCTGACGCATCAGAATATTATAGCTAATATGCTTCAGATCAGGGAGTGGATGAAACCCAAATTAAAAGAACTTGAAGAAGTGGTAATTACAGCACTCCCACTTTATCACATTTTTGCCCTGACAGTGAATTGCCTATGTATGCTCGAACTTGGATCAAAAAATATTCTGGTAACCAATCCCAGGGATATTGATGGATTCATTAAGGAACTCAAAAAATACCCCTTTACTTTTATGACAGGTGTGAATACACTGTATAACGCATTGATGCTAAATCCAAAATTTACTGAAATTGATTTCAGTTATCTGAAGATATCTGTTGGGGGTGGAATGGCTTTACAGACTGCTGTTGTTAATAAATGGGAAAAATTAACCGGTACGCCACTTGTTGAAGGATATGGCTTAAGCGAAACTGCTCCCGTATTAACTTGTAACCCGGTTGATGGAACCGCACAAATTGGTACAATAGGAATTCCTGTCCCAAGTACTGATGTTAAAATCATGGATGATGAGGGCAATGAAGCAAAAATGGGAGAGTCAGGTGAAATATGTGCGATTGGGCCACAGGTGATGAAAGGATACTGGAATCGTGATCCTGAAACAAAAAATGCCTTCCATGAAGGAGGGTGGTTCCGTACAGGAGATATTGGCTTCATGAAAGAGGATGGTTACTTCAAGATTATTGACAGAAAGAAAGATATGATACTTGTTTCAGGATTTAATGTTTATCCAAATGAGATTGAAGACGTTGTTGCTGAAATTGAAGGAATTGCAGAAGTCGCTGCCATTGGAGTTCCAGATGAGAAATCATCTGAGGCTGTAAAATTATTTGTAGTGAAGAATAAAGATTCAGTAACAGAAGAAGTGATCCTCGAGCATTGTAGAAAGAATCTCACAAAATACAAGATACCCAAGCATATTGAATTTAGAGATGAATTGCCAAAGACCAATGTTGGTA
>JBHOSY010000145.1:0-11985 GCA_042584165.1 Bacteroidota bacterium
TTGAGGTGCGATTGATATGAGAATATATTTTTTATTAATTTTTGGTTTGATTTTAACCGGTTATTCAAATCAGGGATCATGTCAGGCAGGGCGGCACGAGGTTACAAGCCTTGGTAGTAAGGTTAATTCACCAAGTGATGAGCAGAATCCGGTTTTAAGTCCCGATGGAACCAGGCTTTTTTTCACCATCAGCAAACATCCGGAAAATACCGGAAGTACAAAAGACCTTGGAGATATTTGGTATTCGGAACTGGATAGTGCCGGAAACTGGTCGACAGCTGTTAATGCAGGTGAACCGCTTAATAATAAGCAATTAAACGCTGTCATTGGTTTTTTTAATAATGGGAGAGGACTTTACCTGGTTGGACACTATGAGAGATCCGGAAGAAAATCTGATACCGAGGGGATTTCTGTTTCATACTTAAGAGGCGATGATTGGAGTTTCCCTCAACCTGTTGATGTCCGGTATTTTAAAAAATATTCAGATATGCACCATGTGTCGCTGTCATTCGACAGGCGGATTATGCTGCATTCACTTGAATCATATAACAGTAGGGGAGCAGAGGATATTTATGTGAGTTTCCGAAATGTGGATGGCACATGGTCTGATATTCAAAACCTTGGTTCAACAATAAACACAGAGTTTCAGGAAATGACTCCCTTTCTCGCTGCGGATAATAAGACATTGTTTTTTGCAAGCAATGGTCATGGTGGCGTTGGAAGTTCCGATATTTTTGTTACCAAACGGCTTGATGATACCTGGAAAAACTGGAGTGAGCCACAAAACCTTGGCGAGCCCATGAACACGCCGGGTCGTGAACTGTATTATTATGTGATCTCCGGAAGTGATGAAGCATTTTTCTGTTCGACACAGAATAGCGACGGGTATGGAGATATCAAGAGATACAGGTTGTTACCTGAAGATGTAATTGAAGTTGATCAAATTGAAGAGCCGTTAACAATCCAGGAACCTATGCAGGTACTGCCAGTTAAAGAAACAGTTCAAGAACCAGCTCAGGAACCAGTTCAGGAGACGGCTCAGGAACCAGTGTCGGAAACCCGGAGTTATATGTTAAGCGGAAAAATACTGGATGCAAAGTCGGATCTACCGGTAGCTGGAAGAATCTCCATTTACTATCCCAATGAGAATGAGCTTGCGTCACAGGAATCAGAAGAGAGTTCAGGGAAATTTAACTTTGAGATAGCATCACAAGATAATTACCTTATACGGATTAATGCCAGAGGATATTTGAGTCTCGAAGAGAATTTAAACATGGATGATTTCGAGGAAATGGATATTACCAGAAATTTCAGACTTGAACCCATCGAAATCGGGAAAACTTATAAACTCGATCATGTATTATTTTTCAGGGGTACGGCAGATATGATCGATACTTCCTATGTACAGCTCAACCTGGTGGTAAGCATGATACAGGAAAATACAGATATAAATATCGAGCTACATGGTCATACGGATAACCAGGGAAATGCAAAGAAAAACGTGATACTGTCACAGGACAGAGTAGACGTTGTTAAGCAATACCTGGTAGATCATGGAGTAGATGAAAACCGGATCACAGGAAAGGGGTGGGGAGGATCGAAACCGATTGCAAGTAATGCAGGAGAAAGGACACGACGATTAAACAGGCGGGTTGAATTTGTAATTAAGGAGCGCTAAATGGTTTGAAAAGATCAAAGAAAATATTTCTGATTTTCAGTTTTGTATTTTTCGCCTGTTTGATATACCTGGGATATGATATCTCGAGAAGAACTGATTTACCAGGTTCAGAAAGGGCAAAAGAGAATGTTCAGGAATCCGAAAATCCTGATGACTCGGTTAAGACCCGGGATGTGAATGAATTGCATAATGACTTAAGACAGGGAGGTGAAGAGGAAGAAAATAAATATTGACAAGATCGATCTTGAAAAGGAAAAACTGAAAACAACGGATTCTCCCGGATTGATTAGTTTTCCACATCATATTGGAAGTGTATCTGTAAAGCCCGAAGATAAAGGCAAAATCAGGGGTCGGGCCATGCTGGCCATGAAAGACCAAACAGAAAGGCAGATGGCTCAGTTGTATCAGCAGATGCAAACGCTTGTGGAACAGGCAAATCAATTAAAAAAGAGGGTTGAGGTGTCTGAGAAGATCTATCAATCCCATATGAATTTTGAACCTGTCATCGGGCATATCTATTATCTGTATGAAAAGAAAAAAGGGATGTCAGTCCTATCCATGATCAGCCCGCAAGAGTGGGGCAATTCCAATCCATATAAAAAACATCTGGCAACGATAAAGCTCCTTGGAGATCATACCTGGGAGATAATTGATGATGATTTAGCTCATAGCTCGTAGTTCATAGATCGGGGCATATAGAATATTGAATGGCTTTAAATCGGAAGTCTAAACTATCAACTGTCAACTGTAAACTCACTAATGTTATACACTTGAGACTGAACTCTGGGACCCCGGGTTTATAAGCTACAAACAGGACATTCTTTGACATTCACATACCTTGAACCTTGAACATTGAACTCTGAACCTTCAACCCTGAACATTATACACTTTTCAGGCTGATTAAAAACCTGTTCGTTACTTCCTGGATATGATCTTTGCGTCGATTCCTGGGGATACCGGTTAATTTATCCTTAAGTATAAGAGATGATAAACCATGCAGGAAAGACAAAATTACATTTGTGGCTTCTTCCACAGGCATTCGTCTGATCTGGTTTTGTTTCAGGCATGCATCAACAGTATCCCTGAAAAGGGAAAAAGCTTTCTGTTCTCCGGTCGGATCTTTCTGGTTTCCCTTATTCGGATTTTTAATGTTGCTGAAGAACATAAGCTCGTAATGTTTTTGATTTGAAAGGGCATAATCAAGGTAGGAAGCAGACATATTTTTCAGTCGACTGAAATGGTCTTTGATAAAGTGAAATTCATTGAGCTTGTCACAAAACTCATTGAAATACCTGTCTTTTAGCCTGTACAATATGTCTTCTTTATCTTCGAAATACAGGTATAACGTAGCCGGGCTGTATTCAATCTTCTTCGCTATATTCCTAATAGAAGTATTTTCATATCCTTGTTTAATAAAAATCTTATGAGCTGTATCAAGGATCAATAACCGAAGCTTGCGTTTCTCTCTTTCCTTTCTTTCAGAGACTCCCATATGAATACAACGATTAGTTTATAAACACTGTTAAATGTAAAAAAAAATGAATTCTTATTCAAACTGTGTAAAATTCAAGAAGAAAGTGCTGCTGATCACCTGGATTCTGGACAGGCTTAATGGCAACAATTGTAGACGAGTTGTATGCTTTTGAGAATTCTGATTTGGTAATTCGAAGACGATTTTCGCTTTTTAATTTTTTGAAATACTGGAGTCTCCCGGATTTATTGATCTGTACACTGTAAATTCTGGAGTAATTCACAGAAATAGGAGAGGGGACATAGTTGATATCACTTGGTTTTATGTCTGATAGTTCTAGCATAACTGGGTTGAGTAGGAAGCTTGGAAATTTTTGAAGACTATCCTGTCATGCATATACTGGTATTCAGTAAAAAGGAGATGTGCCCGATCTGGGACGTGACCGTATAAGAGTCTCATCTCTTTAATCTTTTTATGAAGTTCATGTACATAGAACCTGGTCTGGTCAATATTTCTACAATTCCTGGGTTTTACCAGATGTCGCCTTACAAACCTTTTAAAGTCTTTTTCAGCCCTTCTTCGAGATTTATTTGTTTCCATATGTGTAATATTGCACAATTATATATCAAATATATAGTATATTAATAATATAAGTCAAGTATTTTGTTATTTATTTTGTGTAATAATGCACATAAATGCCAAATAACAACCTGGGAGCACTTTTCCTTATGAGAATTTATACCTGAATATATAATAGAACCAAGGAGGCTTAAAATGCTGTAATATAGATGTTTATATAAAAACACAATTCTCCCCTACCCCATGATGGCGGATTGTGGATTGTGAATTATGGGTTGGTCAGGACCCAGAATACACAGAATGGCTGCCTATTATTTAAATGACTTGTGGCAATTTATAGAGAGGAGCATGTTTGCATGATTGGTTTGTGTAGGCATGGACACATGGAGAAGAAATGTGAAATTTAAAACGTTAGAATATGAAAATGTGTAAATAGAATTATAGATTAAACACGTTAAGATTTATTGATATTTAACCTAAGCATTGCAAACATCTGCGAAAACTGCTGGAATAAAAATTTGAATTTTTGTGAGGAATTAGGGAATATGAAACACAAAACTATTTAAGAGAATTCCTGGTGATATAGTACCTGAGGCCTACGATAAGTTTGTCGACACTGGAAAGCCTGTTAAGGTCTTTATCACTGTATCTTGGTAACAAGTGATTCACTAAAAATGCCAATACGGAAAATATGGTTATTCTTATCCAGGTCATGTTATTAATTCTAATTCTGTTACGTTATAGATTCATTAAAAATGCGCGAACCTCCTTGAATGAGTCAAGACTGTATTTAGCTTCAGAGGTAGAACGTCCCACCTTAATAGTAACTGAATCCAAAGGCATTGAAATGAAGGTATCTTCATCAGTCCAGTCATCACCAATGGCCATCACAAAATCATATGATAAACGATCAAGCCATCGCTTAGCGGCTCTTCCCTTATTTACTTCTGAGCTCTTGATCTCAACAACTTTAGCTCCCTCGAGGATCTGCAAGTTTTTATCGGTTGCCATATATTTTAAATGGCTGGTCAATTCGCGTGTCCGTAGTTCACCCAAACCTGTCTCAACCTTTCGGTAATGCCAGACTAATGAATAATCTTTTTCCTCAATAAAGGATCCAGGAGTTCTGTCAACATAGGTTTCAAAAATGGGCCTGAAATCTTCCTTCCATTGTGTTTCCAGGTCATCAATTGTCTCCCAGTCCTTACTCCGTTCTTTAAGCCATACGCCATGTTCGGCTATGATGTCAAGATGCATATGGCTCAACCACTTATTGAGTGTGACTTTGTCACGTCCACTGATGATGACAACTCGATTTTCTTTAACTTTTGTGAGTTTCTCCAGGACAGTAATTAATTCTTCGTCCGGTTTTGATTTTACCGGGTTATCGAAAAAGCCGGTGAGTGTCCCGTCATAATCCAGAAAAAGGACTCTTTTACCTGAGGCGTGGTATTTTTTATTGACTTTTTTTATTGTTTTTTTATCGAGTGTTTTGGTTGCCAGAGAACGTTGTCTTTCTTTGATCTCATACAAACGATCCATAAACATTTTTACCCAGTGATGGATATTGTATCGTTTAATTGAATCCTGCATAATCCTCATATGAGCAGTTTGCTCTGTTGTTGGCATCGTTAAGGCACTATACAATGCATCAGTTATCTGGTTAATATCATTGGGATTGATAAGAATTGCATCTGATAATTCCTTGGATGCACCGGCCATCTCACTAAGGATCAGCACACCTTTTTGATCGAGACGACTGGCAATATATTCCTTGCATACAAGGTTCATCCCATCTCTTTTTGGGGTTACCAGGGCTACAGCAGCCATTCGATACAATGCTGAAAGTGCCGGGAGCGGAAAGGATCTATAGAAATAATGAATGGGTGTCCAGTCAATCCTGCCATGCTTTCCATTGATTTTTCCAACCAGCAAATCAATCTCTTCTTTCAGCGCTATATATTCTCCTACATTATCCCGTGATGGAACTACTACCATGAGAAAGGATATATTCTCACAAAATTCAGGGTGGCTATCAAGTAGTTGATCAAAAGCCTTCAGGCGTTCAGGAATGCCTTTAGAATAATCCAGCCTGTCAATAGAAAGGATTAATTTCTGATCTCCAAGAGAAGTTCTGTATTTTACTTCTTTCTCAATAGTTTCAGCTGAAGCTGCTGCATTCTGATATCGATCGTAATCGATACCCATTGGAAACGAATCAACTTCGATATTTCTTTTTTCTGTTGTAATTATGCCTCTTGAACCCGGGATCCCTGCCAGCCTGTTTACAGAGCTGAGAAAGTGCCGCATGTCATCATAGGTATGAAATCCGATCAGGTCAGCACCAAGCATCCCCAATAATATCTCACGGCGCCATGGTAACACCCTGAATACCTCGTAAGAAGGGAAGGGGATATGCTGAAAAAATCCTATGCTTATCTCAGGGAAAACATCCCGAACCATTTTGGGTAGTAAAAGCAACTGGTAATCGTGTATCCAGATGATATCATCCGGGTCAGCGGCAGAAATGATCGCATCACAAAACTTCCTGTTAACTTTTTCATACGCATCAAACAAACCCTGATCATAAATTGCGAACTGACTGAAATAATGAAAAGTTGGCCAGAGTGTAGCATTACTGAATCCCTCATAAAAATCTTCAACTTCCTGGGCAGATAAAAATACCGGCAGCATGTTTTCCTCAAGAAGATTACTTGTAACCTCCTTTTTCTCTTTTCCGTCTGCCAGATCAACACCCGGCCAACCCAGCCACATATTGCCCCCTTCTTTATAAATTGAACTCATACCAGTTGCAAGTCCACCTTCACTGGGCATATAGAACAATTCTCCCTCTTTTTTTTCAATCCTGATGGGAAGTCGGTTGGATACAATGAGTGTTTTAGCCATCAATTATGAGGTGTTGGTACAGTATTCAAATTTCTTAATAAGAAGCTGAATGATTTATAGTATGGTAATTTAGCCATTTTTGGTCGTTTTTCCTATGGAGCCCATCAGATTGTTTATCAAGTTCTTCTGCTTAAATCGTTTAAATCACTTGTTTTCAAATACTGAAATAATATCTGTAAATTACAGTTAGTGATGTTATGTCTTACAAATACATATATTAAACAAATGAAATACTTCCATCCATTATACAAATAAAAAATCTATGAAACTCCAGTCGAATTTTATCCTTTTTGTATTACCAATACTTTTATTAGGATGCGAAAAAACCTACCAACCGGGTACACCGGAACATATCACGCATATTACCTCCCGTATAAATGATGATGTTTTAGCGAAGGCAGATGAGGTGCCTGGAGATTGGATGTCACATGGAAAAAACTATTATGAAGACAGGTTCAGTCCATTGGATCAAATTTCAAAAACAAATATCGACAGTCTTGGATTAGCATGGAGCCTGACCCTGGGGACGAAGCGGGGCATAGAGGCAACACCCCTAGTCGTGGATGGGATTATGTTTTTAACAGGCCCCTGGAGTATTGTTTATGCTGTAGACGCAAGAACGGGGGAGAAGCTCTGGACTTATTATCCACAAGTTCCTGGAAAGTATGGAGAAAAAGCATGTTGTGACGTAGTCAACAGGGGACTGGCGATGTATAGGGGCCAGGTTTATGTTGGTACACTCGATGGTCGTTTGATTTCGCTCGATGCTGCCACCGGAGAACCGATCTGGGAAGTACTTACGGTCGACACCACCAAAAATTACACGATCACAGGAGCACCAAGGGTAGTAGATGGTAAAGTGGTAATTGGGAACGGTGGTGCCGAATATGGTGTAAGAGGTTACGTAACAGCATATGATGCAATGACCGGAGAACAGGCATGGAGGTTTTACATTGTTCCCGGGGATCCGTCACTTCCGTTTGAATCCCATGCAATGGAAGTGGCTGCAAAAACCTGGAATGGTGAATGGTGGAAACACGGCGGTGGCGGAACAGCCTGGGATGCCATGGCCTATGATCCGGAGCTCAGGTTGCTTTATGTCGGAACCGGTAATGGATCGCCGTGGGCAAGACAATATCGGAGTCCAGGCGGTGGTGATAACTTATACCTTTCCTCCATAGTGGCATTGAACCCTGACAACGGTGAACTGGTCTGGTATTACCAGACAACACCCGGTGAAAGCTGGGATTTTACAGCAACGCAACATATTATACTTGCTGATTTGGAGATAGAAGGACAGCAGCGAAAAGTACTGATGCAGGCACCCAAGAATGGATTTTTCTATGTCCTGGACAGGGCGACGGGTGAGTTGCTATCTGCAGATGCTTTTGTGTATGTTAACTGGGCAACCGGTGTTGATCTTAAAACCGGCCGACCCATGGAAAATATATTCACCAGGTATGAAATTGTAAATGCAATGGTTGCTCCCAATTATGAAGGTGGTCACAACTGGCATCCAATGGCATATAATCCACTTACCGGGCTAGTATACATCCCGGCACTTGATAATGCTTCCATGTATGGTATAAATCCAAACTGGCATTTACATGATAAAGGATTTGGGGTGGGAAATAAATGGAATGTAGGTATAGGCCATAATCCGGAGGTCCCTGTCTGGCGTGACTCACTGATAGAGAGATCATTCTCCAGGGGAAAATTAATGGCCTGGGATCCTGTGGAAAAGCGACAGGTATGGAAAGTCGATCATCCGACTACCTGGAATCCCGGGATACTTACTACTGGTCCAGGCCTTGTGTTTCAGGGTACATCAGATGGCCGGTTCGTAGCCTACGATGCGACTGACGGCTCGAAATTATGGGAATCTGACCTGGATATTGGCGTACTTGCTTCACCAGTTACCTATCTTGTAGATGGTGTTCAATATATATCCATAGCTGCCGGGTGGGGAAGTGGCATGGGACATAAAGTGAAATATACGGAATACATTCACCCTGGTACAATCTTTACCTACGTGCTGGGTGGAAATGCACCAGATCCTGAATTCGCAATACCCGAGCCGAAAAAACTTATTGATCTTGCTGTCTCAGTGACAGAAGAAGAAATTGTGTACGGCCGTGAGTTATTCACTACCTATTGCGCACTTTGTCATGCCTCTGTTGGATCTGGTTGGGGAGTTATCCCCGACCTGGGTTACTCGGTTGAAGGGATCTTTGATACTTTTCACTCCATCGTACTTGAGGGCCAGTTACTTCCTTTAGGCATGCCCAGTTTTGGTGATCGCCTTAGTGAGCAGGAGGTAACTACTATCAAGAATTATATACTTGGTACCGCCCACAAGAAAATAGAAGAGCAGAATAGAGTCGTTAGAAGTACACAATAGTGTCTTCCCCACTCAGAAAAGGATAGTTTTGAGGAATTATTTCGTTTTTTGTTTTGGTAAATAAGTGAGATTCAGATTTTGAATCAAATTCAAATATAAATCATCGTCAGAACAGAAAATTCCCGTAACTTTAGTTACATAAATCATAAACAGATATTTTAGATATATTATTGATATTCAGTATTTTATCATTACAGCTTGTCTGCTTTTTGCAATCTTTATTTTCACCATACTCACATAAGTTATACTATTATGAAAAAGATTTTTTTAATTATCGTGTTGATTGTAGTTGCTTCATTTTTTGCATTCCCGCAAAGTAGAAATACAAAAGTATTTACCATTTTCACTTCCCACGGTTGTGGTTGTACAGGATCCGGAGGTGCTCCTGAAAATTTTACAACGCATGAAGATGTCTTGCTTGAACTTCAACAAGCATGTGATGGAATAGATTTTATCGATTGGGAAGGCACATACAGGGATGCTTATAATGAAGTGGAAGGTAACAAAGAAAGTTACGATGGAGTTCTGATCATTGGAAGGATATCAGGAGACTACAGGTTGGCATTCACCGGATTGCCCACAATAGTTGTATATAATCTTTTTGAGTTTATGGATGGCCAACCCTATAACCTCTTTACTTCAGGAAAAATACCTGAAGCGAGTGTACTCGAGGGAGGTACTGATTACAAAGACATGAAAATCCTGACTGCTCAACTGGATAGAAGAAATGTTTGTGATCCATCTGTGACAGAGTCCATGTTCAATGACCTGGTGTATAAAATCAAACTGATTCGAGCTGTTAAAGAATTAAGTGAAACCAGGATATTGATGGTAAAAAATCGTGAAGATGAAATTATTGCCAGTGTAAATTACCGGGGTGATATCAATCAGTCGTTCTCCAGGGATCATAATGAGCATTCTATTAACGATTTAAAGGAGTTATTTGGTGTAGAAGTCGTTCCTGTAGAGGCTGAGGAATTCTACAAGACATGTAGAAAAATAAATATAAAGGAAGCAGAAGATATTGTGGATGTATGGATCAAAGGTGCACGAAAAGTAGAAGCCTCCAGATCAGAGATAATAAAAACAGCCAGGGGGTATCTGGCTATTGATGAATTAAGAGAAAAGTATAACTGCAATGCTGTGTCAACTCATATCAGATCGGTTACTGGAAGCGGGGAACTTAAAGATCTCTACAATCCTGGATTAGGCCTGGAACTTGGATTTAAAACCAGGGGAATACAGGCTGTTTGTCAGAATTATCCAGATTTACTACTCAGTCAGGTTCTGGCATATATACTGACAGATAGACCAAGTATGCTGGGCGACTTTATCTATGATATTGATAACTCTGTTGAGATTATTCTGCATTGCGGCATTCCAATTAATCCATATGGGGATGAACGCAGGATCCCTTATACAATCAGAACCCATGCTGAAAGCCCTGTGAGAGACCTGCCTGAAGAACCTGGTTCTTCTACTGGTATAACAGCCGAATGGCCTGTTGATGAGCCTGTTACTTTATGGGAGATTCATTCTCTTCTCAGGGAAATAAGACTACACACAGGTAAAATAGTTAATGGTCATACCATATATACCGGTGGGGAAAGCCTTGACAATGTGATGTGTACGGCAAAGATTGTTATTGAACATGATGACATAAAAAAAATACAGGGACAATTTCAACCTTATTTATACGGAATTCATACCAATGCAACGCTTGGTGACTTAAGACAGCAAATAAAAGACATAGCCGTTTTATTGGGACTTGATGTAATAGAAACAGATAGATAGATAAAGCAACAACACGTTGTTTCTGCATAATTGTCATTCCCGGTCAGCGGATCGGTATACCTTGTATAATTGTGGCAGGGAAGGGTTAAAACCACCCAAATTTGAAAGCCAGGTTGCCAGAAAATGTGTTGAGATCCTCGGCAGTTATTCCTTGCGAGTATGTACCAACTGTAAACCTATACCCTCCTCCGGCTGAGATCCTGAAAAATCTGGTAATATTTAATTCAAGATTTAAAAAAGGTTCTGTTACGAAATACCCCCCTCCATCCAAGGAAGTTTCGTTTACATCATAACTGTTTTTTGAAATTTGTACTATTCCACCACCTCCGATCAGACTGCCGAAAGAAATATGAATCAGCTTTTTTGATTTTACAGTGAATTCGAGCATCAGCCCACCATATCCCAGATCATATGTCATTGCAGTGGTTGTATCAGTCCGATCCTGATCCGCAACAGGAATATCTGAGGTCAGTCCATATCCCCCGATTCCTAACATTATTGCATCATTTATAAACCAGCCTCCATAGCCACCAACCAGCAAGGCTCCTTCATCATTGATCATAGTATATTTTATGACAGGTCCCCCATATCCACTGTTAGTGTGAATATCTCCTGTAAGTGTTTGAGGCTGATCACTATGCTGTCCATTGACTGGAAAGGCCAGGCTGAGAAAAAGTGGCAGGGAAATAAGCCATTTAAAAGTATGCATAATTCGCATAAAATATCCTACCTATTATACGAGCGAAGCTTTATTTGCGTTAACTTTCTTTTGGTATCGAGTGGAAAATCGTTTTTAATGATCCAGTCATAATACTGAGGTTCCTCATTAAATACATCGACTACAAGTTTTCCTTTATGTTTTCCAAAATTGTAGATTTCCTCGCCATTTTCATTATAAACAATCCTGCCAGCGAGGTCAACCATGTTACTGTTGGTCAAGGCATGTAACTTACCCATGTCATTTTCGATGATGCCAAGTTTATTTCCCTGGAGATCAACAGCATCCTGTCCTTCATAACGCTGTACCTGGGCTTCGAGCACATCAAGGGTGACTTCTGTATCTGCCAGGGCTGAATGTGCGTTTTCATGATCTTTCTGACAATAAAACTTATAGGCAGCGCTTAATGTACGTTTTTCCATCAGGTGGAATATCTT
>JBHOSY010000146.1:0-11866 GCA_042584165.1 Bacteroidota bacterium
ACAAGAAAGTTGTCGTTTGCGCCAAAACTGAAATCCCTTCGGAGGGATTGAACAACATAGCCTCCCGGTAAATCAT
This sequence comes from Bacteroidota bacterium, assembly GCA_042584165.1. Lineage (GTDB taxonomy): Bacteria > Bacteroidota > Bacteroidia > Cytophagales > Cyclobacteriaceae > JBHOSY01. The sequence goes on from JBHOSY010000146.1 coordinate 77, forward strand.
CGAAACAGACAGCCGAGAGATATATATTCTGGTCATCGTATGCCATTCTGACTTCCGTACGGACGTTGGCAAAACTAGTATCCATAGGAAGCATCATATAGAAATTTTTCGCTACATCTGTTTTTAACCAGAAGGATTCATTCAGCTCACCATCGATCCTAACCGATTCGTTCATCTTATTTATATGACAAACATAATCTTCGTTGATTTTCTGGGCCTTCCCTGTTAGAAATGAAAATGAAATAAATAATAGAATTGCTAAAACTCTCTTGCACATGAATCAAAATCTTAAGCGTGCAAAAGTACAACACAGCTTATCTGGAATGAAATTAAACAGGTTTTTTCTCTAAAATCAAGAATCAGGAATTATATTATGGAGACCCCGGGTCGGGCCCGGGGATAACATATACTATTATTGTTTTCAATATAAAAGAGCACTTATTCCCGGCCTCCGAGCCGGGATCTCCTTAATCTGTGCAGTATATATCATACGGGGGATAATCAAAACTTGTGCTATATATGAAATAATATAGGAATTTCTTATCATGCATCCAGATATGATTAGATCCCTGCTTCTGTTTATTATTCTGTTGGTTCTATCTGCATGTACCACACGGAAAGATTCAAAAGTGGAATACGTTCTGCTGGCCGGGCACCAGGCCAATGAAAAGGACATCTGGCATCAATCACTCGCTTATTTTGCTGATAGGGTTACTGAAAGATCCAATGGACGGGTAGAGGTCCGCGTTTATCCAAACGAACAACTTGGTAAAGAAAGAGAACTCATAAGAAGCATCAAACTGGGTGTAGTTGATATCACAACAACAGGAGAAACCATGCAAAACTGGGCGAAACTGGCAGCTTTCTGTGCGATACCTTATCTGATCAGGGATTCAGAACACTTTAAAATGGTTGTTGATGGAGCAATCGGTGATCTGATTGAACAGGATATGATCGACAAGATCGGTCTCAGGCCAATCGCCTACTTTGAACGTGGGGCACGGCATCTTACCAGTAACAGGCCAATAAAAGTCCCGGAAGACCTGGATGGCATTATTTTAAGAGTTCCTAATGTGCCTGTTTTCGTTAAAATCTGGGAATCTCTTGGAGCAAAACCCACACCCATGACCTTTTCTGAAGTTTTTACTGCCCTACAGCAGGGTACTGTCGAAGCCCAGGAAAATCCTTACTCATTTATCTACACAAGTGGATTTTATGAAGTACAGGACTACATTAATTTGACCCAACATGTTATAGGATGGGTTTATGTTGTTATTGGAGAAGATAAATTTCAAAAACTTCCTGAAGATGTACAGGAAATGATAATTCTATCTGCACAGGACATGCAGGATTACCACCAGTCCCTGTTTCAAAAAGAAGAACTTGAACTTGAGCGTATCCTGAAGGAAAAGGGCATGACATTCGTTAATGCTGAATCCGATAAATTCAGGGCCGGGTCCAGGGAAGCAGTACTGGATTATCTTGATGAAGAGCAAAGGGTTATTTATGAAATGATCGAAAACCTTTAATCCAAATGAGAACTGTTCGTAGTTATATAATATCATTTTTGGAAAATGGGCTGATAATCAGTGTGACTTTAATGCTGATTGTTGTTATGATCCAGGTAATTGCAAGGTTTATGTTACCTAAAGCCCCTGCATGGACTGAGGAAGCAGCCAGGTTTTGTTTTATTTTCTCCATTGCATTTGGAGGAGGATTGGGGATCAGAAATCATGCATATGTCAGACTGGAATGGTTATTGAATAAATTTCCTGATTCAATACAGAAAAACATGCATGCAGTCATTTTCGCCTTGATTAGCATTTTATCTATCGTGATCGCCATTTTTACAGTCGATTTTGTGGAGGTAGGAAAAGCTGAAACCTCTCCTGCCTTGTTGATACCCATGAATTACATTTTCGCAAGTATATTCTTTCTGTTCATATTCATTGCGTTGTTTTCCATCGAAGGGGTAATAAGATCATTCAAAGAGAAGGCTAAATAACAGAATCATGAATTACTTCTTATGCATGTTATTGTATATGTCGGGTTATCGGGAAATCATTGGACAAGTGAACCACTGAACTATATACAACTTTAAACCTTGAACCTTAAACTTTGAACCAAGAACCTAGAACAATATGGAGATCACAGTTTTATTCCTAGTATTCTTCTTAACACTCCTCCTGGGATTTCCAATTGCCTTTTGTCTTGGACTATCTTCAATGGCTTATTTACTACTCGCAGGGATTCCGCTCGTTTCAATCCCACTTAAAATGTATTCAGGCCTGGATGTTTTTGTCCTGTTGTCTATTCCAGGATTTGTCCTTGCAGGAAATATCATGAACCGCAGTGGCATTACTGACAGGATCATTCGTTTCAGCAACCATCTCATTGGCCATATCAGGGGCGGATTATCTCTGGCAAATATTGGTGCATCCATGCTATTTGCCGGAATTTCAGGAACGGCTGTTGCTGACACTGCCAGCATTGGATCCATCATGATTCCAGCTATGAAAAAGGAAGGGTATAAAGCCGATTTCAGTTGTGCAGTAACTGCTTCATCCTCAACAGTAGGCCCCATAATCCCACCCAGTGTACCTATGATCATCGCAGGGACATTGACAGGCCTTTCAGTTGGAAAACTTTTTGTTGCGGGAGCACTACCAGGCATTTTACTGGCTGCTGGTTTAATGATAGTATCCTATTTTATCTCTGTCAGGAAGAAACATCCAAAAAGACCACCATCCACAGGTAAACAAAAAGTATTGGGCTTTTTTGATGCATTCTGGGCCCTTATGATGACCGTTGTTATACTCGTAGGAATTGTTGGAGGCATATTTACACCAACGGAAGCTTCCGTTGTGGCAGTGATATACGCTATTCTCGTTGGGTTGTTTATCTACAAAGAGTTAAAAACCCGAGCAATTCCGGGCATCATCCTTGAATCGGCCATTACAACGGTATCCTTGATGATTCTCGTTGGCTTTGCCAATTTATTCGGATGGATACTGATCCTTGAGCAGGTTCCTCAAACCATTGCAGAAGGCATGCTTAATCTGACGGATAATAAACTGTTAATCTTACTCTTAATAAATATTCTATTGCTTATTGTAGGATCATTCATGGAAACACTGGCTGCACTCTTGATATTGTTCCCTATCCTGCTGAAAGTGGCAGTTGGTGTGGGAGTGGATCCAACTCAATTTGCAGTTATAGCTGTTTTAAACCTGATTATTGGTCTTACCACACCTCCTGTTGGTGTTTGTCTCTTTGTGGCATCAGGTATTGGGAAAGTACCAGTTGAACGCATAAGCCGGGCAGGAATACCTTTCCTTCTGGTAAGTCTTCTTGTACTATTGCTGGTTACCTATATACCGCAGATCTCATTATATATTCCCGGACTGTTCTATGATTAATTTGATTTCTTACGACACGGAATCCACAGAGAATTCACGGAGTACATAGAGGGATAAAACTTCGTGCCTTCCATGCCTTCTTCGTGTTCTCCGTGTTCTAAATTTGATTAAGTATTAAGTTAATGTTAATTATTTCAAAGGCATACATTATCTTTGATAGGTATTTTTTCGTAAATAACTGATATGCCGGAATATTTTTCAGATTTTTCCAATTATGAACTCCCGACATTTGGAGCGGCGGTGTTTTCCTTACTTCTTTCATTTATACTAAGTGCTCTGATTGCCCTGACTTATAGATATACAAGTCGTGGAGAGTATTCCAAGAATTTCTTTCAGGCCTTGGTTCTCAGTTCAGTTGTTGCTGCTACCATTATGATGGCAATTGGCGACAGCCTGGCCCATGGTATTGGGATGATTGGGGCCCTCGCAATCATACGTTTTCGAAACCGGATCCGGGCACCCAGGAACTTAATCTTTATTTTTTCAACGCTTGCAGTCGGTATCGCTGCAGGTGTATATGGTTATACCATTGCTGTGGCCGGTACAATGGTCTTTTGTTTCGTAACTTTAGTACTTCACTTTTCTCCATATGGGAAATCAACTAATATCCAGATAAATTTTTCTTTTCAAATGTCAGATGATTCAGTACTATCAAGGGTAGAATCTGTAATTCAACAATTAAGCATTAAGAATAAACTTCTCAATATAACTTTTAATAACGAGCTTATTAAATATGAATATCGAATAATCCTGAATGAAGGTATAGCTCAGGAAAACTTCTTTAATGCAGTAAAAAACATTGAAGGAATTAGTAATGTACGAGTTAATGCAAGTAGCAACATAGACAGGATATAACGTGGGTAAGATTAACATTTTTTACATAGTAGTGATACTGATGGCAGGGGTAGTCATCTTTCTGGCAAACAATTTTACGAAAGAAACGGATGCAATTATCGCCCAGGTTGAACCTCAACGAATTGCAATCAGTTACCAGAAACCTGTGCGAATAAAAATCCTTCATATAGTTCCTGGCCAGGATGTTAATAAGGGAGATTTATTATTGGAGGTTGAGCGACCGGATCTCATGTATGAAATTGAAAAACTTGAAGGTGATATATCAAGGGCTATACTTGAAAAAAGTGATCTGGTAAGAAAACATATATCAGAATTAAATATTCTTGATACAGAAAAACGGCAATCACTTGAAAAAGCAGATCTTGATATCGCAGAATTAAGGACCAGTATAGAAAACACTCAAAAAGTTTTAATAAGCCTGCAAAGTTTTTCGCCTGAAGAAAAGAGCTCCTTTATTAAAAGAGACTCTAGCCTTAATCTGGAAATTGAACAGGCTTTAAGTTACAGGGATCTCCAGGTCAGATACTTTTCTTTAAGAAGAAATGAGGCAATCCAATCTTTTCAGTCAGATACTTCCAACATGAATTTCAGGATTAACAGACTTGATAATGAGCTGACATTATTAAATAATGAGGCTGTGCAACTTAAAAAATATGCTCCATGTAATGGAACAATCGGTAATGTTTACTGGCAGACTGGAGAGCTTATTCAACCTTATGAAACAATAATTTCTGTTTATGAATCAAATCCTACATTAATAAAAGCTTACATGAATATCGAAAATAGATATGATCTGAATTTAGGAGATAAAGTAAAAGTTTTGGCAGTGGACAGAAAGTATGACGTTGAAGGAAATATTATTGATATTGGCTCCAGGATTGTTGGTTATCCAAGTCGTCTTTTACCAAGACCTGATATAGAACTATGGGGACAAGAGATATTTATACGTATTCCTGATGGAAATGAATTCCTGAGTGGAGAAAAGGTTATAGTAAGACTTTGAAAAATAGATGATGAAATATATTCTAACATATATATTCCTGATCTTATGCAATTCATCAATTGCTCAATTTTCCATTGAAGCTTTCCTCTCATCAGCCTCAGAGGATCTGGATCTTCTCGCCAATCAATCCCAGGTCCATTTTCTTTCTGAGAATAAATTTAATTCACCCTGGATACATCGTGTTGAATTTCGTTCACGAACAAATAACTGGGATATCTCGCAGGATGATTTCAGACTTCGGTTCTCTCCCACCAATCCACGAGAGGTAAAAGCCAATAAGGACTTTTACCAGATCCAGATGGATGCCTTACAGAATGAATATCTTATCACATTGAATAATTCATTATTCAACAGATATAATTTACTCCTTGAATACCTGATGCTCAGTGATTTGTTGAAAATTATTGAAAAGGAAGTAATCACTCAAAATGATATCCTAACAATTGAGCGAAATCAAATCTACACATCAAGTTTGTGGCTGGATAAAATACTGGATGAAGAGGAAAGACTTACGCGAATGATTTTACGCAAAAATGATATCCAGTATAATATCAACAGAACTGAGTTGGAGATTCGAAGTCTATATCCTTTTGATGGCCCAATTAGTATCGATAGAGAGGCAATCCTTGGAATAGATGGAGTCGGGTCCTTTATTAACGTGATAAAAAATGCATCTGATACAACTGATATATTTCTTGCTTTTCGAAATCAGGAGTTATTACTGGAGAACCAACGCTATGCTGTTGAAAAATCCGAACAAAGAAGAAATATCGGATACCTTCAGTTTGAGTATGACCGTCTAAGAGGGCAAGAACGTGACCAACACATGGGTTTTCAAATTGGATTACGGTTACCAATAACTAATCCTGACCGGCCTGACCTGAATAGGCGAATGCTGGATATTGTTGGCGAAGAGGCCGAAGCTTCACAGGAAAATCAGCAATTAAGAGTAGAGCGGGAATTATCTATCATGGACCTGGAATACAGCCTGGATCAGTACAAACAATTAAGCCAATACATTGAGGAAAAGATATCAGCATACACGATAGCTAATTTCCAGATAAAGGAACTGGATGATGTATATGCTCTTCTGAAGGTCAAAGAAGCAAACCTGAACCTGTTACAAACTCAATTTGAGGTGACCGAAAAGATATATGAACAATTCCTTGATTGGCTATATCTCAATGGAAGACTCGTTCAAATGCCCCTGGTAAATTACCTGGATAAGGAGTTGAAGGAACTCTAATGTCTCTATCGAATTATCGTGAATTAATTAAATCTTATGAAGAAAAGTGTGATATTATCTACCTTATTAAATTTTGGTAGAGGTACCGTCAGGGCAATATATAAGAGATTAAACCAAGGGATTAGTAAATATCCCTTCATGAGATTCAAGGAAATTGAACTCTTTATTGAGATATTGCTTAACCATCAACCCAAAAGAGTATTGGAATTTGGTAGCGGGTTCAGTACCCTATACTACCCTGACTTTTTGGCTGAAGATGCAGAATGGATATCAGTAGAACACGACAGGGATTGGTACGAAAATATAAATGACAGGGTCAATAGTAAAGAAAAAGTCACCATCTATCAGATTGATCCTGAGGTAAATGAGTGGATTTATAATGGAGATTATTCAGACTTTAGGACCTATGTTGATTTTCCCCTGGATCATGGCAAATTTGATTTGATCCTGGTCGATGGGATGGCCAGAGAGAGTTGCATCGATAAATCGTTAAAATTACTAAATCCGAATGGACTGCTTATAGTACATGATGGCAATATCAAGGCTTATCAACCTCATATAAAAAACTATCCGAAATGGTTGATATTTGAAGATTATAGAAAGACGGTTGGAGGATTTGGATTCGGTTCAATAGAGCTTGATTTGAAAAATGTTTTCGATATTCAGAAACATGCAAAAATCTGGTCCATTGACAGTAAAATACACAATTTCTTTAAATTTAAATTTCTACTTGGCAAAAAAGCCAAATCGTTTGGCTATTTTTTATCTACTGATTAAGCGTAGATTTCTAATACAGAATAGAGATTGTACCATTATTCCTTTCAACTTTCGATCTGGGTTCATTTAATTCCAGTATATAAAAGTACACCGAGCTTGGTAATAATTCACCAGAAGCCATCCCTGACCAGTTGTTCTCATATCCAACTGATTCGTATAATATCTTACCCCATCGGTTATAGATAGTAAGCACAGAATTGGGATAATGTTCTATATTTTCGATAATAAAAGTCTCGTTGGCATTATCATTATTAGGGGTAATTACATTATAGGCATATATCTCCGGAATATAGGTGACACAAGCTTCATTTGACCAGGACATTGATTCATTCCCTCCTTCTTCAATAGCCCTGATACGAAAGCAATGCTCAAATCCAAGAGAATTTTCTTCGAACGCATATGAGGTGCCAGGAAAAGTCGAAAGTAACGAATCAGGCTTATCATCAACACTTAACCAGATCTCATAATACTTTATACCATTATTCCAATTTATATAATCGTTCCACACTAAGTCTGTCACTGATGATTCTTCTTCTCTAATTTCAACATCCAGGTTTATATTATTATGATCAAATGAACTGATTATCTCAGGACACTCGAAATTTGTATTCAACTGGTATAAATATATCTCAGCATCGGGATCGGCAACTGTATCCACAAAATGAACAATATTTTTGAAAAAAGATGCTACGAGATCCTCGCCATCCTTAACCAGCTCGATTTTCCTGATATAAAAATCAGTGTTTCTGGTTTTCCAGTTAATTTCAAGGACATCTTCCATTTCAGGAAGATTGGTGACATTGATAATTTCTAATTCTGGAGATAAAATTGATATAGGTTTTTCGGCATATGCTTTTGTTTCACATATCTCAAGAGTATCAAATACAACAGCTGTAAGCACATATTCCCCAGGGCAATTATAATAAGTTTCAGGTTGGTACATCCTATCAATGGTATCTATTCTATTCGCATTACCAAACTCCCAATTTGTAACCTGATATAAAGTATCAGCAATTACACTTAAATTGACAATTTCTCCAATCTGATAACTGTCTTTCTCTGATAGAATTTCAGCAATTTCGGATGGATCTCTCTGAATATATACAATTAATGTATCCGATGTGCCAGAACAAATTGTGTCCTGGGTACTTGACTGCTCAAACCACAAAATTCCTGATCCATAACTGTCCCAATCCAATAAAATTTCTTCTGAATCCTGCCCTTCGTTGATTGTGGCAAAATCAGTATGCCACTCATACTTAGAGAATTGTGTAAAATAGGCACGATAAACCACATCGTTTATGTTACTCGAACAAAGTGTGTCCGGGCCCAATGGAGCTTCAGGATCAAGTTGTATGTTGATCCTGACAGGTTTTCTGATTGTATCACCTACGCAACCCAGATGATCTTCTACAAGTAACTCCACACCAGCGTCCCTGTTCGTTTCTCCCCAATTTATTAATATACTATCAGATTGTATGTTGACAATTTCTCCACCTTCTTCAAACCATGAATAACTGTATAATTGTTTTTCAGTCGAAAAATAGGCTACACTATCTGTGAATGGGCATACAGATCTGGGACCAAAGATTTTTGAAGCTGGTTTGACAACGTGTATAAACTTACGTGATACTTCATTAGCTCCTGCTGCACATCCGGTTTCACCAATGGAAGCATATAGCTCCACCAGGTATTTCCCCGGTTTTGGATAGATATGTGGGATGGAATCCGGTTTATCCGTTTCATGCGTTGTTCCGTCTCCAAAATTCCAAACAAATCGACTGAACTGACCTTCAAATTCGGGATAAAAAAGTATTTCTGTATTCCAGCAAATACTATCGATCGGGATATTCTCGCCATCCAGGGTCTTTGTGTTGAAATTCAATACCAGATTTTCCAGGCTTGCACCCGTTACATATCCAAATGATTCATTCGCACCGAATCCATATACATAGGCAATAAATCCTTCCTGTGAAGTAAGTGAATGCACCCCCTGGCTGATAGTGACGCGCGCATAAGAGAATTCCGGATTATCAGGTACCTGTTGAAAACTATTTCCTATGTTGCCGCCATCTAATTTAACTGTCTGTGTATCAGATGTTTTTGCTATAACATTTACATCATACCTGGTAATTGTTGCTACGGTTGGAGAATAAAATGTTATTCTCTTCATTAATTGCTCATTTGGACTGATCATAATCAGGAATGGATCTCCTCGGGTATTATCACAAGTTTGACTTCTTGAAAAATGACCTACTGAAACTGGTTTATTCGATGTTATATTATGAACTCCATCCAGAATGAGAGAGAGATACTCACCCGAATTTAATGTATAAGATATGGTATCAATATATACTAAAGTATTATCATGCGCTGCAAGAATTTTTACCAGGTCTCCATAAAGTCGGTCTTTAAAATCAACAACAATATATTCCTTTCCCCAGGTAGCAACCGGGTACATTTGTGCATATAAATGATCGTGCCCATTCTGACTTTCATAACATGCTCCAACTTTTGTATAGCGATTACCTGCAAACAAGGCAAATTGTCTACATAGCCCTTCACCCCCATCTATAGCAGTTACCTTTGAGCCTGTCAGGTCATCATAAGCCCATACCTGATAAACTTGTCCTTTATCTAAATTTATTGTATAAGGCACTCCAGCTGGTTTTCCTGACCGTGTATTTACTGAAGGGATAATCTCAATTTCAGTATTATCCTCTACTCCTACAATCAGAAATTCGGATTCAGAATGTGTGTCATCATTTCTGTTTCTATCCTGCCAGTGGGATGTAACGAAGTACTCACTGCCCAGCGAATAGGTTGGGAGTACTACAGTAATATCGGCACTCCATTGCCGTTTATTCATCGCATACACACTGACATTCTTATCTGTTGTAATATGAATTCCTTTGTCCTGGATCTCATCGTACGCGTCTGTCATGCCTATAATTGTGGGGATAGTTATAATGAGAACACCATTTGGGGGTGTAATTGTAAAATTTATTGTCCCAAATGAAGCATTGGCTGGCATCTCAATATTTCCACTGACGGTATCTTCACAGCTAATGTAAATCTCCAATATTATAGGATTATCTTCCCAGTTGCCATAGTTGTCCATGAACCCTAGCCAGAAATCAGTTCCTAAAGTAGATAAGCCTTGCCCTTTTACTATCCCGGGAAATAATAAAATAGATAATACAATAAAAAACCAAACCAGTTCTTTCCTCATCCCATCTTTAAAAAATGTATATTATATTTACCCGCGCGTCTTAACAAAGGTATCACGATACCTGTTAACAATTTCAAAAATCACAGTTAATTCCACTCATCAAAATTGAAAACCGAATATAATAAAATTGAAATTTCATTTGAAGCTGCCGTGTCTCTTATACTCATGGCAGGCGTTCCGATTCTTGTCAAATTTACATCAGCGAATCCATATACTATAGGGGTTTTTAGATTAACAGTGGGTGCATGTCTTATTTATATTGTATTAAAACCAATCAGATACAGGAAACAGTTGAATTTTCGAAATATTCGGAATCTTGCTGTTATTGGACTGGTCTTTTCCATTCACTGGCTTACATATTTTTCCAGCATTAAAATGGCAACAGCATCCATTGGGCTACTTGGTGCATCAACATTCGGTATTCATCTTATATTTCTCGGTTGGATTTTCAGAAAGAATCGTCCTTCCCTTTTCGATGGTTTTGCGGTTATGATTGCATTTATTGGGACTTACCTCGTCATTCCAGAATTTTCACTGGCAAATAATATAACTGCAGGTTTGTTATTAGGAGTTATCTCCGGATTCTGTTTTGCTTTGCTTCCAATTTTACATCAGCGAAATCAACACCTGCCTGATAGTGTTCGGACTTTCGGACAACTTTTCTTTGCATGGATTGTATTCCTTTTTTTTATACCGGTTACAGAGTGGCATTTTAAAACTGCAGACTGGTTAAGTTTATTGTACCTGGCAGTGCTTGGAACTTTCATTGCACATTGGTTATGGGTGCGAGTTACAACACGAATGACAACTACAACAACAAGTGTAATTTTTTATATGGTCATCCCAATGACTATGGCACTAAGTTATTTTTGGCTTGGTGAAGAGATGGGAACGAAAAAGATTGCCGGTGCTTTTTTAATAGTAGCAGGTAATCTTATCAGTTTCTTTGGAAGATCGCGTAGAAATAAATTTACGAGCAGGGAATCACAAATATAGAATCGAAATTTTCAATCCCCAATTCCTTTATTTCCAGTATCAAAAACAAGTTCATACTCGTTATTCTCCCCTATTCGCCATATGGAAACGTACGTACCTTTATTCTCTTTCTCACCTGTTATCATGGTATATATCCCGTATGTATATCCCAGATCACCTGATTCTGATACTATTGCATCCAAAGGTTCCCATGTGAACTGAAATTTGGAATCATCAATTTTTTTATAAAGTTCCTTAATGGTTGTCAATCCCTTAACGGGCA
>JBHOSY010000147.1:0-11720 GCA_042584165.1 Bacteroidota bacterium
GTCCATGCCTGCATTCCGTTTCGCACGTTCCTATTAATTGTTTCTATGATTATCCTTCATGCTTCACATATATTACTATTTTGTTTGTTTTGGGTGTGTTGGCCCGGCAAAGCGGGATCGAACGTTAAGAATTGCTTCGGTGAATCAATTTAGTGAGAGGCCAGCCTGCAGGGGAGGAGTTGAATCGATTCAATGATAGTGAAGTCATTTTTAAGCCTAGATTGCTCGTCCCCGCCAGGCATCCCGCACAAGCCCTCGCGCCTGCGCGCTGAAACGCTCCGGTGTGCAAGCGCGAACCTCATTCTTCGGTTTCTTTTTGGTTCGTTTTTCTCATGCAATGGAGAAAAATGAACAATAGCTTTAGGTTGGCCTGTATCCATTTCATTTTCTGCATCTGCTATCAATATGCTGAGATTGAATGTTTGTAATTGTGCCTTTACACCAATAAGAATAACTTCTTAAGTTATCTACTTAATAACATTATTATTGTTAATTAAATATTAATGAGGTTCCCAGAAAAGGCAATTCCTATATGTTTTAAATGCTTAACTTAATAGCATTGAATTCCGTCCGGAGGAGGGAACCTGAGCAATGCAAATTTCAGTTATAGGAAATAATTTTAGTCATTTCAATAGAATTAATTCTGTTTTGTTGCTTCCAAATGTAATTCTGAAAATGTAAGCATCTCCTCCGGTGGAGGAGATTTAGAGGAGGGTTTAATATAATCAGTGCTTCTACCATACTACCTGGCACTCAGTCTGGCAGTTGGGTTGGCCAGAACCCAGCATCCTGCCACGAACAGGAGGAAGCATGAAGTACGAAGAATGAAAGATAGAGTCGAAAACAACCAGCACCACATCTTACAGCCGGGCAGGCCAGCACTTGTTAATCGTTCTTAGATATTTAGTAGAAAGTTTTAATTCTATTGCTGTAACTCAGTATATATTCTAAACCAACCCAGCACCATGCAACTTGCAACAAAATACCGACAAGATTAATTTGCAAACAGATCATTTTTATAAATATCCTCCCATTCATGCTAATCCACTCATATTTAACTATTTTTAGCCTTCATTAAATCACGATAAATGCTGGTTGCTAAAGGGATTACGAAATCTTATGGGAACCTGGAAGTACTTAAGGGGATAGACCTGAAGGTTGAGCAGGGTGAGATCGTTTCCATAGTTGGAGCTTCAGGAGCAGGGAAAAGCACGCTATTACATATTCTTGGAACCCTCGATCGACCAGACAGTGGTGATTTAGCTTTGAAAGATAAAAACCTGTTGAAGCTAAAGAGAAATCAACTGGCGCGTTTCAGGAATAAAAATGTTGGATTTATCTTCCAGTTTCAACCTCCTTCCGGAGTTCTCCGCTTTTGAAAATGTTTGTATTCCGGGATATATTGCGAATGAAAACCAGCATAAGCTGGAAAAAAGAGCGATGGATATTCTGGATCTATTAGGCTTGTCTGAAAGAAGGGATCATAAGCCATCCGAGATGTCAGGCGGGGAGCAACAGAGAGCTGCAGTGGCGCGGGCATTGATCAACAACCCGGAAGTAGTAATGGCAGATGAACCCAGCGGAAACCTGGATTCAAAGAATGCCAACGAATTGCATGAACTCTTTTTCAAATTACGTGATGAAATGGATCAGACTTTTATAATAGTAACACATAATGAAGCCCTCGCAGCCAAAGCCGACCGCATAATTGAAATAAAAGATGGAATTCTTGTTTGATTGCGGATTGCGGATCGTGGAATGTGGAGTGTGGATTGTGGGCTGAATTCCCCTTTAAGGCTTGCATTATGAACACCTCTGTGTAACACTGAACCAAATCAATAATTCAATAAATCAACAAAGCAACAAATAAAATGTATTTCTCTCGCGGCGTATTTCACATGATTCTGGCGGTATTTTTTTTCTCGCTGATGAATGTCGCGGTCAAGCTTATACCCCATATCCCTGCTGTGGAAATTGTTTTTTTCCGGTCTATTGTATCGGTTGTGCTGAGTCTTGCTTTCCTGAAATCCCAGGGGATTAATATCTGGGGTAACAATAAGAAATACCTTATTTTGCGAGGAGTAAGTGGGGCTATCGCACTCATTATGTACTTTACCCTCATTCAGTCGATCCCCCTGGCCAGTGCAGTTACTATTTTATTTCTTCAACCTATTCTTACCAATATAATCGGGATCTTTATCGTGAAGGAGAAAGTGCATCCCATGCAGTGGCTATTTTACCTGATTTCTTTCAGCGGCATATTAATAATACAGGGTTTTGATACACGTGTTGATCCCATTTACCTGCTTATTGGAGTTGTGGCTTCCGTATTTTCGGGATTTGCTTATAATTTCATCAGGAAGCTTAAATCATCGGAACATCCTGTAGTGATCATCTTTTATTTCCCACTGATCACGATGCCTATAACCGGCATGTTATCAACCCTGAACTGGGTAGCTCCCAGTGGCTGGGACTGGCTGATCCTTCTCCTTGTTGGGATTCTCACACAAATTGCTCAATATTTCATGACAAAATCATACCAGGCTGAAGAAATTAACAAAGTTGTTGGCCTCAGGTACCTGAGTATAGTTTTTGCCCTGTTTTTTGGCTGGTTTATGTTTAATGAAAATTATGATTGGGTCGCCTACCTCGGAATGGGAGTTGCTGTTTTTGGTGTTTTCCTGAATTTATGGTTTAAGAAGCGGGTTCCGGAATAATTTTTTTCCTTTGAATTGGAATGATTTCATTGGATTGCTTCTACATTTCAATTGAGATCTTCACCTCCCATTCACTCACTATAAATACCCGGGTGATTTAAATCCCATAACTATTGAATTTACATGTAAACGCTGGAATTTTTAGTAATTTATGGCAGATTCATACATTAATTTCATTTGAACATAAGATTAAATGACTAACCGGGGAAGATTATTGAAAGTTATGAATTGGGAACTCCCCGATTGTGTTCCTGTTTGTCCTGATATCTCAAATATGGTTCCGGCCAGATTAACCGGAAAACCTTTCTGGGATATTTATTTATTCCAGGATCCTCCATTATGGAAAGCATATATTGATGCGGTTAAATATTTTGATATTGACGGAGGATTTGAATTATACGAGTTCGGTGATCTTTTTGAAGATGAGAAAAAGTGGGATAAAAAGATTGTACTTAGAGATGAAAACAGGATCATTACACAGGACTATTGTGAACAAACCGGGGAATGGAGCCGCTTTGTAGTAGTTAACACAAAAGATAATCCCCCAGCTACAGATATACTTCCAGCCCAGGTAGGTTTGAAACCCGTTCCGGATACCTGGGAAGAAGTGGAGAATATAAAAGAATGGCCGAAAGGCATGGAATTATGGAAAATGATTAAGAAAGAGATGGGCGATCATGGCATTGTCGGCATGCCAAGTGGCGTGAAAACCCTGATACTTGAAAGACCTGAAAATATTTATGAGTTCTATGAAAATCCACAGAAATATTATGATATAAGGGATCAAATGATAGAGAAAATGGAAAGAAGGATGAAAATTATATCTTCTCTGGAAGAAAAACCGGATTTTCTTTTCTGTGGAGCATCCGGATCTCTTGTTTTTCAATCTCCGGAAATATTCCGGGAACTTGTACTTCCAGCCCTGAAAAGAGCAACTGCGCTTGCTGCAGATATTGGAATACCAACACATGTTCATTCCTGTGGTCCGGAAACTGAACTTGTTAAAATTGCTACTGAAGAAACAAAGTTGACGATAATTGATCCGTTAGAAATCCCGCCAATGGGCGATTGTAACCTGGCAGAATTAAAAAAGCCGTATGGTAATAAAATAATACTTAAAGGGAATCTTCATACAACTGAAGTTATGTTGAATGGCTCAAAAGAAGATGTCATCAGGGCAAGCAAAAAAGCCATTGATGATGCAGCTTTTGGAGGTGGTTTTGTTTTATCAACCGGCGACCAGTGCGGAAGGGATACTCCGGATGAAAATATTTTTGCCATGGTTGAAACAGCAAGGACGTATGGGAGGTACTGATGAAGGTAGAATGTGGAGTGGGGTACTCCATTCATTAGGCCACTGATATATTTGTTTATTAGTTTATTTATCTCCTGAATACCTTCAGACAGGTGCACCTATTGGTGCTTGAATGAGATTGTTTAATAACCACTCAGCAATCTGGCTCCTCGTAGAAAACATTCAACGGATGTTTTCTTTTCATTCAGCCCCACACTGAATAGATTCCATCCCCTGATTGGGCTTTTAACTCTGGATAGCTCATCCTTTAATTTCCTCTTTTCCATCAGCATGCAGTGCAAACCGTCCTTTATCCCTGTCATGTGTTTGTTCACGTTTTGGCCATGGCCATCCACCAAATTGAGTTTTTTGATAATCCTGGTAAGCCTGGTGAATTTCTCCCTCTGTATTCATCACAAAAGGTCCGTATTGTACAACCGGTTCATTTATGGGTTTCCCCTGTAATAACAGGATATAACAATCTTCACTACCTGCCTGAATATTAAGATCTGTGTCCGCGTGTACATGGACTGAATTATAAACTGGAATAGTTTCCTCTTCGATTTGCAGAGTATTACCCTTATAGAAATATAGCGTTCTATTCACATCCTTATCAGTTTTTGGTAATTCCCATGAGGATTCGGCTTCCATTTTAATTGTAAGGATGGCTACCTCATTATGTGGATCTGCTGCCCACGAATTGGGTGTTGTATCAGGTGCCTGGAGGTTATTCAATATTCCAGCAATAACATTTACTTCTAAAGACTTACCATTTTTATCTTTTTCAGTTAAAACAGGTATTTCATCTTCCCAAAGCATTTTAAAGTGTGGCTCGACAAATTTGGCAGCTTTGGGTAAATTCAGCCAAATCTGGAAGAGCTCCAAAGGATTTTCTTTGTCTTTGTGTATGAGTGGGAACATTTCCGAGTGCTGCACACCTTTCCCTGCAGTCATCCATTGTACATCACCTGCTCCAAACCGACCAGCGGCTCCCATTGAATCTGAATGATCCACCAATCCTTCCTTTACAACCGTAACGGTTTCGAATCCCCGGTGTGGATGGTAGGGAAAACCAGGCACGGTTTTACCATGATACATCCGCCAACCGTCTCTCAGAGAAAAATCACTCCCAAGGTTTCTGCCTTCCAATGAAGCATTAGGTCCAAGGTTATCATTTCCTTTTGGGTATTCATCCCTGTGGTGAACACAGAAAATAAAGGGATCCATGGTTTCCCACGGAAATCCCAGTGGAGTAATTTTTATTATTTTATTGTTGTTCATAAAACGAACCTTTGGCTATTAGTTTTTTGTAAATGGCTTCTGATTTATGTCTATTACATCGGGGCAGTTTCGTGTACTTCTATATCACAACTGTCCATCCATCCAAGGTGGGGATGTCCTTTCAGAAGATCCTTGGCTCCATCGATATTTTCGGCTTTGAGGATTGAATAACCACACACATTCCGGGTGCTGTTTTCGCTATCACCATTCGGAAGTAGTTTCTGTCCGCCCATCAATGGTGCCCCGAGGTCAACGAGTTGATCGCCACATTTCTCCGCCCAGGCCATCCAGGGCTTCATTCCTTCCGCTTTTTCTTCCTCTGTTGCATTGGCCATTTGTGCAATAGCTTCTGCCGGTGCATGATAAATTACAATAAAGTTTTTCATGGTGTTTGAATTAGGTTTAATATTATAAATATTGGATGATAACTGAATTTTGGGTTTGAACATAAATAATATTTCAAACCAAAACTTTTGCTAATAATATAGTAACCTATTTATATGTTAATTGTTTGCATTAATTGAGCCTGTATTTACCTCTTTTAGCCCATCAGGTCATGCCCAATGGAATAATATATCCTCTTTAGTTCTTATTCGTTAGCTTATTCTCAATTTCCTTGTTTTTTTGTCTTACAATACCAAATCATTAGTTATTCAGGTTCCTCATCCACATTGGATGTTCCTTCGCCGCAATGCAGGTTAATGGATTCAAGGAAATGCTCCACTCTCACAAACGCTCTTCAGTTTGGGGAATACATAATTGTTCAAATAACTGCATTCTTCACCCATATCTTTGAATGAGCTGGGAATAAAAATGGGGCGCGATTGACAGCTTTTTAACTCAGCCTATACTTTCAAAATTATCATTCAAAAAATGGGACACCTTCCTGAGCATATTTTTTCATTCCCTCTTCGTTGATTTCAACCCCGATACCCGGTTTATCAGAAAGGGGCAGATGACCATCAATTACCATGGGTTCATCAAAATCTACTATTTCCTTGAACATGGGATCTTTATGGAAATAGATCTGCCATTCCAGGACCATAAAGTTTGGAACTGAGGCACAGACATGTGCTGAAGCCATGGCCCCTAAATATGAGGCCACCATATGTGGTGCAAATGGCACATAATACAGGTTAGCCAGATTGGCAATGCGTTGACCTTCTCCAAGTCCACCGGCTTTCTGAAGATCCGGCATGATAATGTTCACTGCACCGATTTCGAGGAGCCTTCGAAATCCGTAAGCAAGGTATAAATTTTCACCGGCACAGATTGGTGTGGATGTGGATTCGGTGATATCACGATATGCCTCCACATTTTCGGCCGGAATGGGTTCTTCCAGCCACATCAGGTTTAGCGGTTCCATACGCCTGGCTACCTGTTTACCTGTGATTGCATCATAGCGGCCATGCATATCTACACATATATCAACTTTCGGACCTACTGCTTCACGGGCTGCTGCTATCTGATTGTACATTCGTTGCAATTCACCAGGACTGGCTGTCCAGTTATATAGATCGTATTTACTGGGATCATTTTTCTGATCCAGATCAAACTTGATAGCCGTGAATCCCATATTGACCGCTTCTTTAGCACTTTCTGCGAAATGCTCAGGTTCAGGCATGGAATTTTGGTAGAGAGCAGTATCCATATACAGACGTATCCTATCCCGGAACTTTCCTCCCAGTAGCTGGTACACCGGAACTCCTAATGCCTTTCCTGCCAGGTCCCAA
The DNA here is from genome assembly GCA_042584165.1 of Bacteroidota bacterium. Taxonomy (GTDB): domain Bacteria; phylum Bacteroidota; class Bacteroidia; order Cytophagales; family Cyclobacteriaceae; genus JBHOSY01. The sequence goes on from JBHOSY010000147.1 coordinate 7,026, forward strand.
AGAGCAGTTTCTATTGCGGAAAGTACTGCAACATACATTCCAGATTGCGCTCCTTCAAAAAAACCGGACCGGCGAAGATCTTCAAATAGCCGGTGAACATTCAGGGGATTTTTATCTTTAATCCTGTTCCCCAATATTTTGACTAAATGATAAGTACCCAGCGTAGCGTCTACACCTTCTCCACAACCCCAAATTCCCTGGTTGGTATGGATCTTAACAAACAATCCGTGCCCACCTCGAATATATCCACATTTGGTTTCCGTTATTTTCAGGTCAGAAGGTCTGGATTGGATAGTTGATTTTTCGACTGCAGATTCCAGCTCTTTCCCAAAACTTAACAGCGGAAAAGCCCCGATAGCCCCAGCCAGGGCACTTTTTGATAAGAAAGATCTTCTTGATTGTGATTTTAACATAGTGTTTATCTGTTTAGTTTACCACGTCCTGGTTTTAAGCAATTCCTGGATTTGCTCTTTAGGTACAGGTAATTCATCGATATGGTCATTAAGCCATTGCGAAAAATCCCTTTCAATTTCATCAGACCATCTGGTGTCAATTTGTCCTGCAGTATATTTTTGTTCACGCAATCTTTGATGGCCAAACATATCTCTTAATCTTACAATTTCTGAAGTTTTTACAACCTGCTCAGCCAGGTGGGGAGGAATAAAAATGACACCTCCGTCTCTACCAAGAACGACATCTCCGGGAATTACCATTACATTTCCGATTCGTGTTGGTGTGTTAATCCCTACTAAAGTGGTATTCAACTGACCATCCGGATTATTCAGGTGATGGGATGGATGGTAACTTCTGAAAAAAGAAGTAAATGATCCGATTTCCTCCAGTCCGTCGATATCTCTTATGGCCCCATTATAAACGATGCCGTTTCCTGATTTTGCGTAGATAGAATTGCCCAGGTTGTCACCGATAGTAGGTCCATCTACATGTGCACCAAATTGATCGACAACATAAACATCTCCCGGCACGAGCAGATCGATCGTCCAGCAATTTTGAGATTTGATCCTGCCATCCTCATTGTGCCCTCTATCATCGATGACGCGGTGAACATCCGGCCGGCCAGGCATAAATGTGGCTGTAACTGCCCTGCCAACCAGCACGCTGTCAGGATTGATGCACTGCCAACCATCTTCATACTGATGTTTGTAATTTGCACCTTTAAGTACTGCCCAGGCCTCCTCATGTGTCACCAGCTTCATGCGTTCCAGAATTTCATTGGAAACACGTGGGCGGCCATCTTCAAATCGCTCGCCTTTCCATTCGGGGGTTAAAAAAATGAGTTCTTCTTTTGAGATTTGCTGCCCTTTGAGCGTATGGATAAATATAAAGAAGAATGCAATGAAGAAAAATTGTATCAATGCCATCATTTGAAAGTTATTTTAATACATACCATTAAAAAGATATAAAACCGAGCAAACAAGTTATAAAATATTAATAACTACTTGCATATTGAGGGGAGGATTTTGTGGGGATTAGGGATTTGTGGTCAGGTGTTAGGGGTGAGTTCATAAAGGAAGATGGAACCGATCCTGGATCTCCGTAAATAAAATACTTATTCTTGTCTACAATATTATACCCAGCCCAGGGTATAAAACCACCGGGCTAAATTAACCAGTGGGGTAAGAACAACCACCTCCCAAATCGTATCAGAAAAGAACATTTAATAGTGTTGGTGCTAATCCTAACAAGGCTTAACAGGAGTTTTCTTTTATATTTAAAAGCTACTATAGTTTTGGCCATTCTGTTTCGATTCCCTGGGCACGAATAAGGTCCTGAAACTTCTCAAGCAATCCCCTTCTTTCACGCACATCTCGTGGACTAATCTTTTTACTGAGAACAAATGCTATTAAAGAACCTGCCGACTCACCAATATTCCATTCTACCGGATGAAGCCTGTAACATCCGTTGGTAATATGTGTTGTTCCAATATTTTTGTTGGCGGGTATCAGGTTTTCAATACGCTCAGGAATAATCGATCCCAGCGGTATTTGAAATGGGAGTGAGTCAAAATCAATGTAATTATCACCGCCGCTCGAAGGATGAAGGTCAATATGATAATAACCTAATCCGACACTGTCATAAAAATCAGCTGCGGTATTAACTGACTTTGAGCCGGTTATCAATGATCTGTTTTCTTTACCGACATGTTCTTCCAGAACTGTAAATAGTGACCTTATCCGGCGTGATTCCCGGATATACGGGTATTTTGCCAGGCCATCATCGGTACCCATAATGTCATTTCGAAGGCGTAATCCTGGCCACCCATATCCTTTATCGGGACGGGGCGCTTCAGTCTGCAACCAGTATAAAAGAGATAAACTTAATTGTTTGGCACTATCAACATGTTTTTTAAATTCCGCCGGGTTGGCTCCGATCAGATTCCCACGTATATAATCATTTTGGGGCCAGTTTACAACCGTGATATCACTGAGATAGGTATTTTTTTTAAAATTGTTTTTATTAATGATACGGCGGTAGTTCCAAAGATTTAATAAGGGAGAGGTACTAATTCCCTCTGGGTTAAAGGCGAGCTCTTTTGGAACTAACGAGGATGGATTGGAATAGTAAAGATCCAGGAGTTTTCCCGGCCAGGGAGGATTCATATCGGGTTTAAAATTCCGCCAGAAATCATAATCCCGTGGTTTTTCAATAACATGGTTTTCTCCAGGAATATAGTCTATTGCGAAACAAACAGTAAAAGCCTGGTTATTATCGGGATTTGCCTTTTCAGGAGCATGTAATTCTCTGGTTTCCTTCTGCGATTCTGTGCCGGTTACAAACTCGGTCCCGGTTAGCGGAAGCAAATCCCCCAGCTCGGTAGCATCGATGAATTAGGGTGCAATAAGTATTTTATTATTCCCTTCAACAAGATTTACTGCCTTTAACGCGTATACTCGATTGCCAGCAACATCTGCATTTGTAATTTTATAATTCGTTAATAGGACTAACTTTTTCGAACTTATGTAAGGTGCCAGCATTTCCTGGAGTACCGCCAACGCAACACGTGGTTCATGGCATAATTTGGAAACGGAACCATCCCCCGGGTTCAAATATTTATTTGTCCTGACTGCTTCTGTAAGCGGATAGTTTCTATAGTAATATTGACGGATAGAAGTTCGAAAATCTCGATAAAGCTGTGTAGCACCATGGGTCTCTATCCAGGGATGCTCATCAGGCGGCACGCCCTGTTGTGCGATTTGCCCACCTATCCAGTCTGTTTCTTCTGTTAAGATAACCTTTAAGTTGTTACGTAAGGATGCCAGGGCTGCTGCACAACCACCCAGTCCTCCACCTGCAATGACTACATCAGCCGAAAGCTCATTGTAATTTTCAATTGTGCCAGTTTTTACTGATGAAATATTAAAATCTCCAGAAAAGACCGGGATTGAAGTTGTGACCAGTGCTCCGCTGCCCGCCGCAATAATTTCAATGAATTTTTTTCGATTCATAAAGAGGATTTACTCCCTATTCTGGTGAAAGACTCCCAGGCTGCAATGAAACCTGTTTACTCAATGCTGTTTCGATCTTTTCCCTCGAGAAATACAATGGGAAATACTGATCGTCAGCCCACAATTCGAATAGATTACTATAAAATGGACTGTCAGGATCACCTGATTGGCCAGGGGTAGTTGTTCCAATAGCGCTATCCCAATCCCCTGTATCCACAATAATTCTGAAACTGGCACCTGAAGTTTGATTATTATTACCACCTGTCGATCCGGGTGTGTAACTATTCCCTCCCCGGGGCGCAGGTCCTGTATTTAATTTTTCTTTCCACATGTCACTTACTGCATCGCTCAGAGGATGATGAATATATACATGTTTATAGTTCTCCTGGCCATATTGCCAATTCTCCAAATCAGCCCCCAACGCATCTGTCAGTTTTTCAATTGCCTGAATAAAGGCTTCCTGTAAAAAGATATCTCTTCCAATTTCAGGATCAGCTCCAAATTTCTTATCAGGTTGGATCAACCAGTTAATGATCTTTGTCAGTTGAAGTGATAATAATCCCCTGATTTTATCTGGAAGAAATTGATCCCTTGCATTTTCCCTTATTTGATTCTCCCATGCAACATAAATCCCGGCAGGTACCGAATTCTTATCGAGGATAAAATCCCATGTCAACAGCATTTCTTTTGCCTGATTCACCATTTTTGACTCGAAAGTAAGTGGTTCCAGGAAGGGTACCAGTGTCCTGGCCGGAATGGAATAATAATCTGTTTGCAGGCTTTTCATATCTTCCATGATCAACTTTTCACCAGAACCCAGTACTTCATTGATCCTGTCACCACGAAACGGATCAGACCACGTGAATCCGATGGCATCCCAATATTCATAACTCCCGGGTATTACATGCTGATTTGCGGTGGCGAAAAAACCTGCTTCGGGATTTATGATATGAGGTTTATCAATAATTGGCAGATAGCCGTCCCACTCATAACATCCATCTCCCGGAACAGGGACAAGGCCACTAAAATTCCTTCGAATCGGAGCTATGCCAACGGCCTGCCAGCCGATATTCCCATCTGTATCAGCCCAGACCATATTTTCTCCGGGTATATGGCTGTAATTGCAGGCTTCCCTGAATTCTTCCCACGTTTTTGCCTGATCCATCCTCAAAGAAGCCAGGTAAGGTGAGCCACCAGGTTCAAGCCATGCACATCGAACGGCATAGGCTTT
>JBHOSY010000148.1:0-11652 GCA_042584165.1 Bacteroidota bacterium
TGGCATCACCAACTGGAACTACCTGCTGTCTCCAGTGTTGTGTTCTTCGTTCAGCATTACCATATGCACCCCACTTTTCATAGATCATAGCAACAGGTAATACCAGGTCAGCAATGGTGAACCATGGGAAGGTTATGGATTTTTTATTCATAAATACCTCTGGGAGGAATACCGGAAGTTTGGGGAAGGGATAGCTCATGATTATGCTGATTTCGATACCTATCATAAAGTCAGAGGTCTTAAGTGGCCGGTTATTAATGGTAAAGAAACGCATTGGCGTTTCAATTCAAAATATGATCCTTACGCAAAGAAAGCAGGTGTCGGTGAATTCGCATTTTATGGCAAAGCCTTGAAGTCACTTATGCAGGGTAATTTAAAAGCTCCTAATCCATCAGAGGAAAAAATAAATTTGACCAATAAAGCCAAAATCTTTTTCAGACCATATATGGATCCTCCCGAGATGCCTGATGAGGGCTATCCACTCTGGTTATGTACCGGAAGGGTCCTGGAACACTGGCATACTGGTACTATGACCATGAGGGTACCTGAACTTTACAAGGCGGTTCCGGAGGCTTTATGTTATATGCATCCCGACGATGCAAAAAAGTATGGGACTGATCAAGGGGAGTTGATCTGGATTGAATCAAGACGTGGAAAGGTTAAAGCACACGTTGAGACCAAGGCCAGAAACAGACCACCCAGAGGATTGATATACGTGCCATGGTTTGATGAGAAAGTCCTTATAAACAAAGTTTGCCTGGATGCAACTGATCCACAATCAAAGCAGACAGACTTTAAAAAATGTGCAGTTAATATATACAAAGCGTAAAAAATCAATAAATAATTGAAAATCAGGAGGGTGTAATTATGAAAAAACTGTTGATATACCTTACAGTATTTTTACTCATGGTATCAGGATGTAAAAATCAGGATGAGGTTAAATGGCTTTCTGATGAAGATATAGATATGTCACATGAACTTTTGTTAAGTGATGTATCTGTATTAACACAAATGCCCGAGTATTCAAAAAATCGGGGTGGGGAAAGTGAGGTTATTCAGCGAGCCTATGAAAACGCCCCTCCCTTGATTTCTCATAGGGTTGGAGGTTTTCTTCCGATAAAGGTTGAAGATAACAAATGTTTGCGTTGTCATATGCCAGATAAAGCTCCAGCATTTAAAGCTATTCCTTTACCTGAAACTCATTTCACAAGTTACAGACCAGCAGTGATCGAAGTAGATGGGGTTTACATCATTAGTGAACCGGTTGGTGAAGTTTATGAAACGAATCTTGAACATTTCAACAATGCTTTGTTCAATTGTTCTCAGTGTCATGTACCGCAATCCACAGCCACTGTTGAGATAAGCAACGTTTTTGATCCCGAATATCGAAGCAAGCGTAACAAATCCAGATCAAATTTAATAGACAAAATGGAAGAAGGAGTCAGGTAAGACCTGGTTGGGATGTATGAAACAAGAAGAATCATGGAATTAAAATAGTATGAATATAAGTAGCATAATTATCCATGTTAAACCGGTACATCTTCGCGAAGCTCTTGATTCAATTAATAATTCAGAAGATTATGAATACCATCTTCACAATAAAAAAGGGAAGATAATCATTACCATTGAGGGGGTAGACACCAAAGAAGAAATCAACAAGCTCAAGAAATTACAAGCTATGCCCCATATAATCTCTGCAGAACTCGTATTTTCTTATAGTGAAGATGAACTCAATCAGGAAAGGGATAAATTGGAAAAAATAAAGGAGCATATACCTGATTGGCTAAATGATCCAACCGCTAAAATTAAAGATATAAAATACAGAGGTGATTTAAAAGGTCTATCCTGATTCCAGTCTATGTGTTGCATATCTGTGATTATTGTCAATGAATTGTCATCCAATTTTTAATCCTGAAGAGCAAACAAGCATTAAAATTGCATATGCTGTAATAGCAAACCTTGTGACAAACATGTTGTGATTCTGAGAGATTATCTCGTTGATGGGAATAATCACTGTTCATGGACCCGGATGGCTTCAGGTGCTTGGGTTGGCATCTGAGAATCTGTGGCTTTAGGCAGAGTTGAACAGATCTTTCCAAATAGGTATCAAATATCTAAAAAGGAGATCTCCAATATAGAGGAATTTCACCTGTGAATTGGGAGATCATCGACTAAGACCACATTTACCTGGCTGTGAACACCCTGGCTTTCGAAATTAATGAACCCATAAATCTTGAAAATAATATTTGGTGATTGTGTTACGTTTATTATCCCATTTTGGTTTCCAATTCGTCTAATCGGTCATTTGCAGAATGTAACATCATAGTTACACGAACGAAAGGCATCGCAAGTAATAATAAGGCAAATGAAGTTGCCAACTCAAACCAGTTGAAGTTTACAATGTTTACAATCACTCCAATTAAACCAATCAAAGCTGCTATAATTCCACCGGGAATTGCAAGCGGACATCTTAATTTTTTTTTCATTCCCATTTTTTTGGATTTTTTTATTAAAAGCTACTTAATATATTAAATAATTCTGCATTTGTTGGAACACATAGTTAACAATTTTCCTGTTGATCAGAAGTGCCGGGACAGCATGTATACCACAAGGAAAAAGGCCCGGGTGAATCATTGATAATATCAGTGATACCTTTTATAAAAAAAGTTACCGGGGTTTTGCTCTCTGTGAACCGAGGACCAGGATATTGAGAGGGATGCATAATCTATGATTGATGGAATAATAATAAAGGGGGAGATGTGATCCTGAATATTATATTTGGGTAAACATTGTGGTCAACAGTTGATATTAATTACCAAAAAATGCCAAAAAAAGGTTAAAATGATCAAAATTTAACCGCCAACTATTTCCTTTAAATTATGAATAAGATTTTCCCACAATTCGGTCGATTCTTCATCATCATTCATATCTGAAAAATCAATAATCCGAATAAAAACAGTTTGAGTCAGTTCGTTCATTTCCAACCGCATTTCTACAGAAGGATGTTCCCCCTCATCTTCAATTTCAAAATATTCAAATTTCACATAGCTATTTGTCCTGTGTGCTACCATTCTTGCTTTGTGGTCTTCATCTTCCCATTTGAAATTGAAAATCTTATCTTCATCTATTGTACAATCATCAGCAAACCACTGAGCAAGACCGCTGGCTGATGCGATATATGGATACAACATCTTCTTCGATGCATTTATCTCATGTTCGGTAACGAATTTCGATAGGGCCATAATAAAAAAATTATGCTTTTGCTCAATATAGGATAAAATCTGTATAAACAAAAATTTTGCTATCAATAGTAAAAATCCTTGGTTCTTTAGTATGTTTGCAGTCCATTTTTGGCGAGGTAGCTCAGTTGGTTAGAGCGCAGGATTCATAACCCTGAGGTCACGGGTTCAACTCCCGTCCTCGCTACTAAATCACACTTTAAATCCTTGCAAATCACTGATTTGCAAGGATTTTATTTTTTAATGATCGTCTTGTGAAATTCTGATACTGTGCCATTATGATTAACCTGCATATGGACTATATAAAGGCCATTTGAAGATTCAGATCCACTAATGTTTCTTCCATCCCACGTAAGTTCATGTACTCCGGAGTTATAATAATTATCTGTAAGCTTGTATACAGGTTGTCCGATGGAGTTGAATATTTTTATTTCAATGAGATATGGTAATTTAGACTCCGGTAATACAAGTGAAAGAATTACTTCATTCGAAAATGGATTGGGATATGCATTCTGCAGCATCAAATTATTACCCGGTTCAGGTTTTTCTGTACTAAACAGGATTTTAAAAGGATTATTGTTATCTGCTTTGAACACATATGAATCCTGATTGTTCATATCAACCTTAACCTGGTTGGTAAGGTCATATAAAGTCAGGTATCGCTCAATTCCGAAATATGAATTATCCCATGTAATATTGGTCATTTTACCTTTCTGGCTTGATTCAATATTAAAGTTCCACTCATGTTCCAGATTGGTACTTACAATATTCCGGGTGACTGCGAATCCATTCAAATCAATATTATGGTGGTTCAGTTCCAGGTATCCAAAGAACCGCGGAAGCGTTAACTCATCATATTGGTCAAAATCGTCGCTTGCATCGGCACGCATTCCAATCCCGCCGAAATTATACTTCACACTACCACTTTCCAGTTTCAATATCACATCCCAGTTGTCGTTTTCGAGCGAATTCTCCAAATAATCAGGAGTAAATTTAATATCACGGGCTATTCTACCATTCTCCGATGGATGCTTATACATTGGAATTTCAATATCAATGTTGTTATCAACTGAAACAAAAGCTCCTTCGTATTTACCCAGCCTGTTTGTTCTCCCATATGCCCTGTCGAATACGTTCAATTCACCACCTACGCCAGCAGGATTGCCATTATACTCAAGGATATAGCTCCAGGATAAATTGAATAGATATGGATTACCGATCATGTTCCACCCTGTCTTCAGTGAAAGTGTTTTACTTGCTTCACTGGGAGCACTCCCTGCCCCAAAATTAATACTTGTTACTGAGTCATTCAGGAACCAGTAACCTTCACCCCTTGCAATGTTGCTGAAAGCATTGTATTCCTGATAATTAGTTGTACCCCAGACATGCTTGAACAATCGCCACTTTTCCTCATCATAAGGTCCCAGTTCGTCAAAAACAGCAGTGACTGAAGGATTATCAAGCTCAAAAGGAATGGCAATTATCTTGTAAGACAGACTATCCCTGGATTTACTGATCGTATAACTCTCTCCTCCCGGATACCGGAGAGTTGTTGTTAAAATGCTCGTAGAATCAGCCTGTCCTCTCAGGTCGTCCGCATATATATAATATTGTATGCCTGATCCTCCAAATTCACTTTCATTAATGGTAACTCCATATACATCAGAGCCCTGGTATGTCATCTGAACACTACTCCAACTATCTGGCTCTGTTGATTCATTACTGTATTTGAATAATACCTGGTTTACTCCGGAGTAATCGGTAACCGTAGCGTTGTATGCCTGTGTAGAAAATCCTGCATCAAGGCTTGTCGGATTCGCTGCATCCGGTGTAATCACTGGCGGATCGCTATCATCAGATATGATGGTTACAGGCCTGCTGAATAAAGTCAGGTCTGTTGCCAGGGTATTGGTAATATCACAGGTGTATATACCATAATCTGCTGCCTGGCAGGAAGCAACTGCATACGCACTATCGGTGGCACCAGTAATTGCAGCATCGTCCAGGTACCATTGGTACTGGTTATTTGCACCTCCAATAGTAACAGCAACAGTGAAACTGTCATTCAGGAGGACCGTATCGGTACGTGCTGTCCCGACAGAATCCTGCGGTGAATAGTTAAATAAAACACTTGCCACACCCAGGTTCATTTCGATATCCTCAAAGGTGAAACTGTTGTCATTAATATAGAAATATTCAAGGGCGGCAAGCGTTGTGAGATCAGGTAGATTCACAAGCTGGTTATGGTTTATTTCGAAATTCTCCAGCGAAACAAGATTCCCTACTGTTGAAGGGACCGAATCTGTTAATTGATTATTGTCAAGATACAGTGATGTCAGACTTGCAAGGTTGCCGATTTCAAGTGGAATTGAACCTGATAACTGGTTCATCGAAAGATGCAAGTATCCTAAGTTTGTTAGATCTCCAATTGCAGATGGTATCGTCCCGGAAATCTGATTATCGCCCAGAGACATATCGGTTAAACTTGTGAGCTCACCTATATCCGCAGGAATAGTTCCAACTAAGTTGTTACTGCTAAGATCGATGTCAGTAACCCGGCCACTGGTTAGCGTTATCCCGTACCAGGTTGAAACCGGACCAGTCAGCCAGTTTGTACTGTCTGTCCAGCTAGAACCATTGGTGGTACTGTTATAAAGTGCGACAAGCGCCAGGGAATCTTCTACCTGCGGAGGATACTTCACATCCATATTAATGGGATTACTGTACAGGGTAAGATCCGTAATTATATTGCTTGTTATTGCACATATATAGGTTCCGGCATGTGAAAAATCAACCGGATCGATGGTGTAGTTATCGCTAGATGATGGCGAACCTATATTTGTTCCATCCTGATTCCATTGATATATATTGTCGCTGCCACCCACTGAAACACCAAGTGTAATAGCTGTTCCGACCACAACCGTTGAATCAATTTCGTCTCCAACACTTTTCTGCGGCGAATAACTGAATGTTGTAATGGGTACGCCCACGTTTAACTCTATATCTTCGAAAGTGAACTTGTTATCCGCAATATATAAATTGCTAAGTACGGTAAGTGGTGAAAGATCTGGCAGATCCTCAAGCAGGTTGCCGTATAAATAAAGTTGCTGCAGGTTAGCAAGATTAGTTATGGCAGATGGAACGGCACCCGTAAGTTGATTGTTGTACATATATATCCTGTATAAATTCGCAAGATTTCCTATTTCTGGAGGAATTGAGCCAGATAATTGATTATTGTAGATACGTAATTGCTGTAATTCCGTCATATCTCCAATCTCTGCAGGTATTGAACCTGTAAGTTGATTATCACTAATTTCTAACCTGTATAATAAGGTTAAATTGCCTATTTCAGGAGGAATCGATCCTGTAAGTTCATTGTTGTCGAAATACAAATACCTCAGGTTAATAAGGTTGCCTATCTCAGTTGGAATTGAACCAGATAGCTGATTGCTTTCAAAGTTCAATACTTCCAGACCTGTAAGGCTTCCAATTTCACCCGGTATGGATCCCGACAGTTGATTGCAGCAAAGTCCAAGTTCTATCAAATTGGTGAGGTTCCCAATTTCAGCTGGGATTGAACCAGTATGTTCATTACCCTGCAGAATGAGACGTTCCAGGTTGGTCAGATTTCCGATTTCCGGTGGAATTGGACCGCCAAGTGGATCACTCCATGAGAAACGGAGTTCTATCAAATTTGTCAGATTCCCGATTTCTGGTGGTAAACCGCCAGTAAATTGATTACCATCGAGATTCATGTAAGCTAAATCAACAAGATCTCCAATTTCAGCTGGTATAGTATCTGTGAGTTGATTATTCCAAAGATGTAACTCTGTCAATTTCGTCAGCTTCACAATCTCTTCCAGGATAGGGCCATAAAGATTATTCCCCCCAAGATTCAGGAATTCGAGATTTGTAAGATTCCCGATTTCTGTGGGTATTGTATCCGCAAGTTGGTTGTTCATCAGACGCAGGGTTTTCAGATCTGTGAGATCACCAATTTCCACCGGAATAATTCCAACCAGGTTGTTATTGTCAAGATTTATTTCAGTGACTCTATTATTCGTAACATTTATCCCCCACCATGTTGAAACAGGACCGGTTTTCCAGTTTGCATTGTTGTTCCAATTAGGACCATCCGTACTGTCATACAGGGCCACCAGGGCCAGGGAGTCCCTATCTGAATAAGTATAAATATCTACCTCTACATTTATCGGCAGACTGTACAGGGTTAAATCTGTAACTACTGTGTTGGTTATTTCAACGGTATAAGCCCCGGCGTCGGCATAATCAACCGGGCTGATCGTATAGGTACTATCAGCAGATTTAGTTCCAATGTTTACGCTATCCTTTTTCCATTGAAATTCACTACTGGCTCCACCATCATAGAAGGAAAGTGTCGCATTCGAACCAAGAACCAGGATGGTATCAACTACATTACCAACAGTATCCTGTGGAATATAGCTGAATGTTGTGCTGGCTACTCCAACATTGGGTTCAATATCCTTGAACGTGAACTTGTTGTTTTCTATCCATAAATTATTTAACAAGGTCATAGCGGAAAGATCGGGTAAACCATCAAAATCGTTATCATTTAACTGTAAATCCTGCAAATTTGTGAGAGTCCCAAGTGTAAGCGGAATGGAACCGGTTAATTGATTTTCGTCAAGATATAAACCCGCTAAATTTGTTAGATTCCCGATTTGTGGTGGTATAGAACCTGTAAGTTGATTTTTACTGATATTGAGATGTGCTAGATTTAAAAGGTTTCCTATTTCTTCAGGTATGGAACCCGATATAAGTCCACTACCAGGCAAATCAAGAGTTGCTAATTCTGTGAAATCTCCGATTTCCGGTGGCAAAGTTCCATCTAAATTATTGTTACCCAGTAGAATTTCTGTAACCCGGTCACCTGTAACACTGATCCCGTACCAGGTTGGGACCGGGCCGGCCAGCCAGTTTGTATTGTCCGTCCAGCCGGTACCATTGGTGCTGTTATAAATCTCTACAAGCGCCAGGGAATCCTTGATGTGCGGTTCGGGATCTACTACCAGGTTGAACGGACTGCTGTAGAGTGTCAGATCTGTAATTACATTACTGGTAATTGTGCTGACATACGTTCCCGTATGTGTAAAGTCAGATGGATCAAGGGTAAATGAATTGGTCGTAATGCCAATATCCGTACCGTCCTGAGTCCATTGATACACATTATCAGATCCTCCCACTTCTACGGCAATTGTGATGGGTGATCCTACAATTATAGTAGTGTCAATTTCCGCTCCTATATTTTTCTGGGGAGAATACCGGTAGGTGACGCCTGGTACACCCACGTTCAATTCTATGTCATCAAACTGAAATTTATTATTCTCAATATACAGGTAATCAAGCTGTCCGATTAGGGGGGATAGATCGGGAATATCGGTGAATTCGTTGTTGTATATATAGAGATACCGTAAATTGGTACAATTTCCAATGGAGGACGGAACTGAGTCTGTTAGTTGATTATCGTAAAGGTATACCCTATACAAGTTCGTTAGATTTCCGATTTCAACCGGAAATGAACCTGTAAGTTGATTATTGTAAAGATATAGACTGCTCAGATTGGCAAGATTCCCAATTTCGGGTGGTATTGATCCTGTAAGTTGATTGTTGTTAAGATCCAAATTGTTCAAATTGGTAATACCTCCTATTTCAGGAGGTATTGAACCGGATAACTGATTATTGTACAGATATAAGCCATATAGATTCGTAAGATTACTAAGTTCCGTTGGAATTGAACCGGTAAACTGATTCGAACCGATATCCAGGTATCCGAGGTTTGTCAGGTTACCTAATTCCGGAGGGATAGATCCGGAAAACTGATTTGTATACAGATATAACCTGTTCAAATTTGTTAGATTTCCAATCTCTGGTGGAATTCCTGTGAGCTGATTATTATTAAGATATAACCTGTTCAAATTTGATAGATTCCCGATCTCAGGCGGGATAGAACCAGAAAGCTGATTCCAGCCAATCTCCATCCTGTATAAATTCGAGAGCTTTCCAATATCAGAGGGAATTGAACCTGATAGTTGATTCCAGCTAAGATATAGATTATACAAATTCGTAAGATTCCCGATTTCCGGAGGTATAGAGCCAGTTAACTGGTTATCGGAAAGCCGCAAATAATCGAGGTTCGAGAGATTACCAATTTCAGGTGGGATTGATCCTGTGTGACCATTGCCGCTTAGACTCAAGTTTATCAAACCGGTAAGATTCCCAATTTCCGGGGGTATGGGGCCACTCATATTCCAATTCCAGGAGATCCATAATTCGTCCAGGTTTACTAGATTCCCGATTTCCGGTGGGATAACGCCTGAAAGTTGATTACCATCAAGATTCAGATTTATTAAATTTACAAGATTTCCAATTTCTGCTGGAATAGTATCGTTGAGTTGATTATTATATAGATACAGTTCTCTCAAATTCGTAAGATTTCCGATCTGCATTGGGATTGGGCCTGAAAGTTGGTTATTACCGATATTCAGATATGTTATACTGGCAAGATTCCCGATTGCGGCTGGTAGAGTATCCGAAAGTTGATTGTTATAAAGATTCAGATATGTTAATTCAGTGAATTTCCCAATTTCCACCGGGATGATTCCAACCAGGTTGTTGCTGCTTAGGTTTATTTCATTAACCCGATCGTCAATAATAGTGACCCCATACCATGTATTTACCGAACCAGTTAGCCAGCCCGAATTATTGTTCCAATTCGGACCATCGGTGCTGTCATACAGGGCAACCAGAGCCAGGGAGTCTCTATCAGAATATGTATAAATATCTACCTCAACATTTATGGGTAGACTGTACAGGGTCAGATCAGTGACCACTGTATTGGTAATTTCCACGGTATATGCACCGGCATCGGCATAATCGACCGGGTCGATCGTATACGTACTGTCGGCAGACTTGGTGCCTACATTGGTCCCATCCTTTTTCCATTGGAACTCGCTACTTGTGCCACCATCTGAGAAAGAAAGTGTTGCAGTGGAGCCAAGCACAAGGATCGTATCAACCACATTGCCAACACTATCCTGGGGAATATAGCTGAATGTTGTATTGGGACCACTAAAATTAGGTTCAATGTCCTTGAAGGTGAATTTGTTCCCTTCGATATACAGATTATTTAGTAAGCTAAGCGTGCTCAGGTCAGGTAAATCAATTAAATGGTTATCATTTAATTCTAAATCGGTGAGACTGCCTAGATTTACAATAACTGCCGGAATTGAACCTGTTAGTTGATTATCGGAAAGATATAAGCCTGCTAAATTCGTTAAATTCCCTATTTGTGCTGGAATAGAACCAGTAAGTTGATTTTGAGTAAAATTAAGATGCACTAGACTTAACAGATTACCTATCTCGACAGGTATCGGACCCGAAATTAGTCCACTTCCGGGTATGTCCAGAGATGTCAATTCCGTGAAATCTCCGATTTCAGGTGGTAATATCCCTGCTAAATTGTTGTGTCCCAGGTTTATTTCCGTAACCCGGTCTCCCGTAACAACAACCCCGTACCAGGTTGATACCGGTCCTGTAAGCCAGTTTGTATTGTCTGTCCAGCCGGAACCGTTGGTACTGTTATAAATCTCAACAAGCGCAAGAGAGTCCTTAATATGTGGTAGCGGATCTACGGTTAAATTGATCGGACTGCTATACAGGGTCAGATCTGTTATGATATTACTGGTAATAGTGGAAACATATGTCCCAGTATGTGAAAAGTCAGACGGATTGATATTAAATGAATTTTCCGAAATGCCTAAATCAGTACCGTCGTGAGTCCATTGATACAGGTTATCACTTCCTCCTGCATCAACAGATATGGTTATGGGCGATCCAATTATAATCGTGGTATCGATTTCCTCTCCTACCCCTTTTTGAGGTGAATAGTTGAATTCGGTATTGGCCGCTCCAACATTCAGCTCAATATCTTCGAATGTGAGTCTGTTTTCATACACTAGCAACCGGTCAAGATTGGTTAATGAGGATAGATCAGGTAGATCAACAATCTCATTATTGTATATATATAACCGATATAAATTCGTGCAATTTACGATAGAGGAAGGAACTGAATCTGAAAGTTGATTATTGTAGAGATATAGATTACTCAGGTTTGTAATATTTCCAATTTCAACTGGAATCGAACCAGTAAGTTGATTATCGTTAAGGTATATATTATAAAGATTCGGAGGATTAGCAATCTCAGGAGGTATAGAACCAGTAAGTTCATTATTGCTAAGCCTTAAATACTGTAAATTCGGAATATCACCGATTTCAGTAGGAATTGAACCAGACAATTGATTATCAGAAAGATTTAATTCATACATATTCGTCATATTGGCAACCTCTGGTGGAATTAAACCTGTAAGTCTATTGT
>JBHOSY010000149.1:0-11554 GCA_042584165.1 Bacteroidota bacterium
GAGAAACGGGCTAAGGAGTATTTACAGGAAAGCGATATAAAACTGGAGACTGATCGGGTGTTTGTGGATAACTGTTTTCTCCTGGATGATATTTTCCGGAAAATTATGGAGAAAGCAGATTGTCGGGCTATAACTATTAACGGTTGTATGGGGACGATCATGCCCCTTTCCGAAACATCTGCCTGCCTTACCCTGAGCCTGTTAAATGATGCAGGATATCTTTCATTCTGCGAATCGGATTTTGTAGTGATCCCGGCAGGTATTTTGCTTGCCAATATATCAGGCAAACCCGTGTTTCTGAACGATCCCACCTATCCTCACGATGGCATTATTACCCTGGCCCATTGTACGGCGCCAAGGCGGATGGATGGAAAAAACAGGGAACCTGCAAGGATCCTGACACACTTTGAATCGGATTACGGAGCAGCACCCAAAGTAGAAATGCATACCGGACAGGTAGTAACCAATATCATTCCGGACTTCCAGGTTAGTCATTATGTCGGATTAAAAGGCACCATTATCGATCATCCATTTATGGATATCTGCCGGTCACAAATTGATATCCAATTCGATGTTGACAGTTCCACATTAGCCAAACGTATGCCCGGATTTCACTGGATGACAGGGTATGGGGATTATTTAAAGGAAACAGGATATGCCCTGAAACGATTAGGGATTGAGTGGGAACAGCTATAATACGATGAATTATTAATCCATTCATTAAATACTTATTAAATAGAAAACCTATTTATAAATCTTTATACAGAACAATATGATATGGATCATCTAAAGAAATACAAAAAACAGATTGTAACCTATTTGTGCATATTATTCAGTCTATTTATAATTTCTCTTATCATTAAAGTTACAGCTCAATCACAAAGTGAGTTGAACGAATCTTTAATTGATTCTGTAAGAATAGATGAAGTGCTTTATAATGGTATAGTGCTACCTGATGAGTGGCCGCCACGTGGAAAAAGTGATCCTAGAGTGCCTCCTCCTTATATTGTGTCTCCTCCAGAAGTAATTCCCATCGATGTGGGCCGACAACTTTTTGTAGATGATTTTCTGATTGAAAGTACAAATATGGAAAGAGTTTTTCACAGGGCTGAGAGTTACATCGGGAACCCGGTAATTAAGCCTGACAAATCCTGGGAAAAGGACGGGGAGGTACCATGGGCCCGTCCCGTAAGTGATGGGGTGTGGTATGATCCGGAAGACAAACTATTCAAGATGTGGTACATGGCTGGAATGTACCCAAGGGAAACATGTTATGCTTATTCAAAAGATGGAAAATTCTGGTATAAGCCTGTGCTTGATATTGTGGAGGGTACAAATATCGTTTTGCCCACTGAAGGTGGCCGCAGAGATTCCAACACAATTTGGCTGGATTTAAACGAGAATAATCCTCAAATGCGGTATAAGATGTGGCAGATTATGCATTATGGTGAAGGGATGACTGATTCAAAGATGAATCTGTTCTTTTCTGGAGATGGTATTCACTGGCAGAAAGCCGTTACAAGTCAAAGGCGTTTAAGAGGAGAACGAACTACAATTTTTTATAATCCATTTCGGAAAGTATGGGTATATAGCCTGAGGAATAATGGTGGAGGACGTCACCGGGACTACCAGGAAGATGTTGATCCGGTAAGAGGAACCAGTGAAGTTGAGATGCACCGTACATCCTGGATATATGCAGATGATCTTGATATGATGACATTTGGAATTGAATGTCAATTATATACTTTAGATTGTATAGCTTACGAAAGTCTGATTCTTGGGTTATTTTCTGTTTATCGTGGCACTCCAGAAGGCCAGCCTAAACATACAGATGTTTGCTTAGGTTATACACGCGACGGATATTACTGGACCAGGCCTGACCGTAAACCATTCCATTCGATATCAGACAATAAAGATGATTGGGACTATCGGTATATTCAGTCCTCAGGTGGCGGTTGTTTAGTTGTAGGAGATAAGCTCTATTTTTATCTGGCCGGTACTTCAGACATGATTGATCCATCATTTCCAGTTGGTCCAGGGTACACAGGCCTGGTAACATTACGCAGAGATGGCTTTGCATCAATGAATGCTGGAGCACTGGAACGTATACTTACTACAAGGTCTGTGGTATTCAAAGGAGGACATTTATTTGTAAATGTAAATGCTGATAATGGTGAACTCAGGATTGAAGTTCTCGATAACAATAATAATGTTATAGATAATTTCTCGAAAGAGAAATGCATCCCTGTAAAAACTGACGGTACGATTCAGAATGTTAGATGGAAAGAAGCGGATGATCTTTTTTCATTATCTGGACAAGTTGTAAAGTTCCGGTTTTATTTAAAAAAAGGTAGTCTTTATTCATTTTGGATTAGCCCGGATAAATCAGGAGCTAGTTATGGTTATGTAGCAGCAGGAGGTCCAGGATTCAGCAGTTCAGTAGATAAAGAGGGATTAAATGCTTACAGGTAATATTACAATTGATTAATAAGCGACATTACAGTAATTATTTAACGCCACTAACAAGCCAGAAAGAGAGAAAGAATCTTTGAAATACTATGTTGAAATTTGAATTTTGCCCTGAAGTATATGAAATATAACTTCAGGATTGTCTTTTGTTATTTTTCAAATGGCATCAAAAGGCTGAGGTTCATATATTTAGTTATCTTTAAGGTTTGTTTGACTAAAGAATGATCCCCAATGATCAGATACAATCCTAAAAGCTGGTTTGGTCTTATATTTCAATTCCATCGAAGTGATACCTTCAGACAGATGTTCTGGGTACTTGTTGCTGTAGCTGTATATTCCTTTATTATCGTTTATCTCGGACTGTATTACAAGGAATGGTTTGATTTTAAAAGTACCACGGCCATACATTCCTTGCTGGGTTTTGTGATCGGTTTATTACTTGTATTCCGTACCAATACAGCATATGATCGATGGTGGGAAGGAAGAAAACAATGGGGATCACTGGTAAATAACAGTCGGAATTTTGCGTTGAAGCTCAATGCAATATTACCTGTTAATGATCCATCAACCAGGCAATTCTTCAGGTTGATGATTTCAAATTATGCTTTTGCAATTAAAGAGCATTTAAGAGCTGGAGTGAAGTTTGAAGAACATGAATATTCGGAAGAAATAAATACTGACCTCATTAAAAATGCAAATAATGTACCCAATGCCATAGCCAGGGAAATGTATAGCAAAATTCATGCTCTGTATAAAGACGGAACCATCAGCGGTGATCAGTTGATTGTTTTAGACAAGGAAATCAAATCTTTTACCGATATACTGGGAGCCTGCGAACGAATTCGAAATACCCCTATCCCCTATTCATATAACCTGTTTTTGAAAAAGTTCATTTTCGTATATATATTAACCATGCCCTTCGGGTTGGTATCTGGTTTCAACTATTGGACCATCCCTGTTATAGTCTTCATTTTATATGTATTTGGAAGCCTGGAATTACTTGCTGAAGAGATTGAGGATCCTTTTGGTGAGGATACTAATGATTTGCCAACTGATGATTTAGCAAAAAAAATCAAGACCAACGTTCTTGAGATAATCCAACAATAAGAAACAATACTATTTGAACAATTCAACTCATTTTGACAACATAATAAGTATCTCCTTTTTTAAAAGGATAGAAATCACTTTATTTATCATAAATAAAGTGGTAACAGATAATATGCTTAGTCCAAGGATAATGAATTCAATGAAAGAATTATATACAGACAGGCATTTTAATAATTTGATCTATTAGACAAGGTATTCAACATTGTTTGTATTGATTTACAATCAAGATGTCTTTCATGAAAAGACTAAGAATCAGTATAATTGATCTTATCCATAACAGCCCTTCTCAATCGTTGTACAGGCGAGTAATGTTTTCTAACTACATAAGTATCATGCCACAGATTATTGGTGTTTGGTGCAGAGAAGAAGGGCATGTTGTGAATTATTCCATCTTTACAGGATCACAGAAATTAAGCGATCTTATAGACGATCAATCGGATCTTGTTTTTATCAGTTCATTCACGTATTCTGCTCAACTTGCCTATGCTCTTAGCAATTATTTTCGTTCTCGAGGATTTGCAACTGTTCTTGGCGGCCCCCATGCTAGATGTTATCCAGAAGATGCCTGCAAATACTTTGATTATGTGCTAGGATTGACTGATAAAAATTTGCTAAAAGAACTCCTGAAAACATATGAAATAAATAAGAATCAGGGCACATATCTTACAGCAAATTCTCAACCTTTGACAATCCCGAATGTTCGTGAAAGATGGGAATTTATCAAAAAAGTACACCAACAATTTAGTATAATCAAAGTAGTACCAATGATCGGAAGTTTTGGCTGTCCCTACAATTGTGAATTCTGCTGTGATTCCGAAATTCCATATCAATCCCTTGATATGAAAGTAATCAAAGAAGATCTTCGGTTTCTGATTAAAAAAATGAGACATCCCATTGTCGCATGGTATGATCCCAATTTTGGGATTAAATTCAATTCCATTATGGAAACAATCGAATCAGTTGTGTCTCCCGGAAGCATTGATTTTATTGCCGAATGTAGTTTGTCAATTTTAAATGAGACGAAAGTTAAAAGGTTGAGTAATAATGGGTTTAAGATGCTAATGCCAGGTATTGAATCATGGTTTGATTATGGGAAAAAATCGAGAACAGGATCAAGCATTGGAATGGAAAAGGTCAATAAAGTTGCTGAACAGGTGAATATGATACAGCGATATATTCCACAAGTACAAACCAATTTCCTGTTTGGACTTGATAGTGATATTGGGCCCGATCCATTTACTCTCACCAAACGATTCATTGACTATGCACCTGCTGCTTATCCTTCATATGCATTGTTATCAATTTATGGGTCAGGTATAAAGAATAATATAAAATATGAACTGGAAGACAGAATAATTCCTTTTCCCTTTCACCTGATGAGATCGGTGCATACCCTGAATATTATACCCAAGCATTATTCATGGGAAGAGTTTTACATTCGTTTTATAGATTTATTGAAATATAGTTTTTCCAATAAAGCTATGTACCGTCGATTCAATGCCAATCACATGGCTGCTCCAAAGTGGATTACTCTTCTTCTGTCGTTAATAATTGGAGGTTCAGGTAAAATAAGATATTTATCAGCAATGATGAGAAATCTCAGGAAATATCCCGATTTTCAATCATTTGTAAAAAAAGAAACAAATTGTGTACCAGCATTCATGATAAAAAATGTAAAAAAAGACCTTGGTCAATTATGGGAATGGCTACCCGACAAATCCTTATCATATGATCCTAATATTAGTCTTTCAGTCTGATTGTCCCATTTTCACCTAAAATAATTTCAACGTAGTTGTATTGAAAATTATCTGCTGTATTCCTGTGGCAATCGTTTTGAAGGGGTTGTGCTTTCAGCAACTCTGTTTGAAGGGGTATCCTGATGGGATTATTTTTTGTCGGGGTTCTGGTGATACGGATTTGAGCGGATAGAACTGCTCTGCCGGTACTATAAAGATGCTGTTTTATTTCCTCTACAATAATATCCCGGTTTTCTGCTCCATTTATTGGAATGGTTGGATGCCACGAAGAAATATCCAGAGGATCAAATGCTGTGGGTGGTTGTATCCATATGGAGAACACCTCTCCTTTTTCGACTTTTCCATTTCCATTTCCTGATCCCTCAGATATTGTTCCCGATGACATCGGTTGATCCCATTCGTTCCAGGCATATTTGAACAGGGCAAGATTTTCTGATCTTCCATCAAAGATTTTTATCCCGGAAAGATCCAGTTGAGGGCCATCCTTTGTGACGATTACCTGAATAATGTGATCTCTTTTCTGCGCAACTCCATTTATCCTGGAAGTGATTTTAATATTTCCTGTGTTTCCCGGTGACGTCGAATAAGTCCCTGAACAGACAGCAAATGAATTGATTCTTATCTTACTCTGAGCAGGTATTGTTACTTCTTCCGGTTGCCTGATAATGGTTAATAATTTACGATTCATCGTGGAAACAGTAAAGTCAATCGTTTGAGTGGATGCAGATAAGTTAATCACGTCTACTGCTATGGGTGTTTTAACATTATCATACAGATAGATATTCTCATTTACGGTATCGGTGAGAATAATGACCGGAGGTTGTAGTCCATCCCCATTAATCCCAATTTCTTCACCAATTCCTCCCAACGAGGTTATGCCTAACATACCTAAGGAATCAGCTTCTATTACCTGGTTTGTGAAAGTGTTATTTCGGTAAGAATATCTTGACAACGTATAAGATTTATTTGGAGTATATACAGCAGGTGTAGTTATCGATATATCAAATTCCGGTAGGCTTTTGCCCCATGGAAGGCGTTTCCTTGTATAGATCCCTAATCCATTATCCGTTACATTGTGAAGATAGATCCACCCGTTCCCTTTTTTAAAACTGGATACATGGTAGCCCCTGATTTCAAAATCGGGATACAGGTTTATGAAAGAAAAAGATGGAACTTCCTTTATTGATGTTGAAAAATAGTTGCGATGAAATGCAAATTGCAGATCAATCCTGGCGGCTGCATGGTGACATAAGTCAGCAAGGTAATGTTCATTCTCAAACCCGGATCCTGAATAGATATGATACAACTCGGTGGTGAAATACCTGAGATAATCGCGGTCAGTGGTTGTATGCCTGAAAGGTAATCCACCTAAATTTCTCCAAAGTTCCTTGACATCGACAGTAGTTTTATATGATAGTTCTCCAACGTCATAATATTGTGGTGAATGGCAGAATTGTGAAGCGCTGCTGAACAGGTGAGGATTTGTAGCAGCAATCCAGATTGCCATATGCCCGCCCATTGAAAGTCCGCTTACTGCTCTGTTTTCAGGTCCGGTTTTAGTATTATATCGCGCATCAACTACCTCAAAGAGCTCTCTTATATAGGCTGAGAAGTTATAGTAATTCCCTTTCCATGATTCTGCCTGTGAAGGAAAGTAAACCTTGCATCCTTCCGGAAGTTCTTTTATATGTCCATCCACACAAACAATTATTACATCGAGAGATGATGCGACATTTTCAAAATCCGCATTATTGGCAAATTCATAGCTCTGATTATAGGTCCTGTTAATAGCCACCGGGGGAGTTAAACCATAATCCTTGTAACTGTAAGTACCGCTACGCTCATAACTGCCCCCACAACCATGGAAATAATATATTACAGGGTATCGCTTATTAGTGTTTTCAGGATTATAATCAATCGGTGTAAAAACTCTGAAGAATCTTGTTGTCCCGAATGTTTTACTGAAGTGACTTTCATCTTTAAAAGAGAACACTGAAAGCGGAATGAACAAAAGGAATAAGGAAACCTTCAATGTTTTCAATGATGAAGAGGTTAACGTGCTAAAGAGCAACAATGGAGATTTCATTTTCATCTTTAGATAAATATAGTATTTCCAGTAGTCAAATCAATGAACATTTCCCATCCACTTCTTCAGGATTGGTGCCAGTATGAGCATAAAAACCGAAGCCCCTATGGCATATTTAGCTATGAGGCTAAATCCATCTGTGTAGATGCCAAGTGTATCCCACCCTGAAACAAGGATCCCATTCCCTTCACCCTCAATTGCCAGCTTTTTTCCAATAAATCCAACGATTTGAAATGCATATGCTGATGAAAGGAACCAAACACCCATCATGAAAGCCATATATCGTCCGGGTGATAGATCTGTAATTTTGGAGAGTCCGACAGGTGACATAAATAGTTCCCCAATCGTGATAAGAAGATATAGTGCAAAAAGAAATAAAATGGAAACATTCCCATGCTGATCAGCAAATCCCTTGCTCATACTTAAAACCATGAAAGCTATTCCCATAAAAGTCATCCCAATGACAAACTTGTATGGTGTATATGGGTTTATTTTATGCTTGCTCATGATTGTCCACAGGTATGAAACTGGCAGTGCAAGAATGATCACAAACAACGGCCAGATTGCATTACTTTGAGCAGCATTTATAAATCCCAGATTAACATTTCGATCTGCAAAGAGGGTGATGATACTTCCTGAAAGTTCTCCAAATCCCCAGAAAATAGTCATAAAAACAGTTAGAAAAAGTGCGACAATTAATTTTTTCCGTTCATCAACTGTGCAACTCCAGAGTATGTAGACAAGATAAATAGCAATCAGTATCCCGAAAATCTGGAATAACAGGTTAACAAGATTACTGTCCCCAATAATTGATTCACCGCCTGAAATCGGATTGTATAATGAGATGGACAATGCTATGATAGGGACCAGTATCAGGGCACTCAGTGGGATTATGGTTTTAATTTTTAATCCCATCACACGATTATTCAGCCTGTTTTCATCTGGCGGGAGTCCTTTATCTCCAAAAATCCCATTTTTCCCACCTGAGTAAAAAACCAGTAATCCGAGAATCATACCAAATCCTGCCGAAGAAAATCCCCAACCCCAACCATACTCACGGGCAAGCCAACCACATATCAATGGTGCGATAAATCCACCTATATTGATGCCCATATAAAAAATTGTAAAGCCGGAATCTTTTCGCTTATCATTCGGAGGATATAAAGTTCCAACAAACGATGAAATGTTTGGCTTGAAAAAACCATTACCAACGATTATGAATGCCAATCCCATAAAAAAAACAGCATTTTCATTCTCATGAAAGGCAAGTACAAACTGACCAATAGCCATCAGGATACCTCCAAGGATAATAGATCGTCTGAATCCCAGCATGGTATCGGCAATTTTTCCTCCCATGACGGCAAACGCATAAACCAATGAACCATAAGAGGCATATATAGCAGCGGATGTTGCATCACGTGTAGCAAGAGACTCAAAAACCTTATTGACCATGTACAGGGTTAAGAGTGCCCGCATCCCATAGAAACTGAACCTTTCCCATAATTCTGCAAAAAATAGATAAAACAAACCTTTGGGATGTCCCCAGATAGATGGTTCTATGGATGGTTCAGATGATTTATTCTTCTGATCAGTCATAGTTCTCTTAATATCACTCAAGCTGGTGACGAAAATAAGTGAAAAAAATTAATCTGCTATTTTAACTTCTATATAACTGGAATTGAGGAATGAGATATATTAAAAGAATAGTATTTTATATTAGTCTGAAGTCTGAAGCTAGAAGCCAGGTTAATGAAGGAAAAGGATATAAGGCAAAGCTCAATTGAGAAGTTAAAAGCTTAATAGTTAATTTTATTTCATTGGAGAGCTGCACCTTCTGGAATACGCTCAAATCGCTTAATAAAAAGACCTGTTAATCTCACACATTCTTATGGATACTTAATTTATATTCCTTCATCTTTATTTATTTTTGTGAATCCAGTGACTATTAATTAACAATACTAAAAATTATTAATTTTCTAATGTAGCACTTTAAATATGTTACCCTAAAGTACTGAATTGGAATTAGTTATATTATATCAAGATGATTGGCTTGTTGCCGTAAATAAACCCCATGATTTATTAGTACATCGAACTAAAATTGCCAATACAGATACGGAGTTTACATTGCAGATCCTTCGTAATCAGATCGGGCAAAAAGTATATCCTGTACATCGACTGGATAGAAAAACCGGAGGTGTACTTCTATTCGCACTGGATGCTGATACAAACAGTAAGACACAACAGATGTTCATGAATAATGCCATTCATAAAAAGTACCTTGCAATAGTAAGAGGTTATACTGATGATCAGGGTCACATTGATTACCCAGTTAAAAAAGAGAATGGAAAGGTCCAGGATGCAGTTACCAGTTATAAAACCATCGGACAAACAGAACTTAATATGCCATTTGGGAAGCATAAAACTTCCCGATACTCTTTGGTTGAGATTATTCCAGAAACTGGAAGGATTCACCAGATTCGAAAGCATTTTGCCCATATCCTCCATCCTATTATTGCCGACCGGCCTTATGGTTGTAACAAACAAAATAAGTTCTTTAAAGAGCAATGGAATATGACTACCATGCTGTTACACGCATGGACACTCGAACTAATTCACCCTGTAACCAATATGCATGTTAAAATAACGGCAACAATACATGGGGAGTTTAGAAGGATGATTGATCTGTTGGGTTTTGGAATTTAGGGGATCTATCACGATTTAAGGTCAAAACCGGATAAAACAAAAATGAGGCAATAAAAAGAAGATAATGGTTGGGAAAATCCCTAAATATTCTGAAAATTTATTATCCAATGCTGTATTTGTGAATCAACAATGAATGCATCATTTCTTTTTGTGGGATGGTTTCGGGGAGGGAATGAAATATTTTTTTTTATAATCAAAAATTTTTCAACAATGAATACCTGTTACAACAGGTGGATCTTACTTTTTTTTGTTATTCTCCCAATTACAGGATGGTCTCAAAAACCACGCTTAATTCAGCAAAAGGTAGATTATAAAGATTCGCCAATAATTTCAAATGCTGGAAGTTTCCGAAGTTATAATATAGTTATCAACACAAACGATCCATTTGCCAAAAACTACTTTAAGGATCCGGGAAGGATAACAAATCTTAAGTTTAAGACTATAAAATATGAAACAAATGCAGCCAATGCAGGTATAACCTTAACCTTGAATATCGGAGATTTCAAGGTTGGCAAAAAAGAAGTTAAGAAAACTGTAGTTGTAGTTGATTCAGTAGAGCAACAGCTTTATGCCCATCATATCCAATATACATATCCGATAGAATACCTCCTGACAAGTAAAGCCGGGGATCAATTGTTCAGGAAGACTTATTTTAACAAAGGTGATTTTCAGACTAAAACCTTTAATTCTCCTGATGAGTCGGTGGATTATTATAACACTAATAAATCCATTCTTGCCAAATCAATGAAAAAAGAAGCTGTTACAAGAACCCTCAACCAGTTTAAATCCGATAAGGAATATTTAATCGCAGGACGGCAAATCAAAAAGGAAATCAATATCTATTATATCAGATCATCAAAAAAGGTTGATTTTTCCTCTTACAAGGAACATGCAAAGAAAACTGGCAATGCGTTTAATAAGTTAAATGAAACATCTGACATCAAACAATTTGCTCAACTATTAAAGGAATCCCTCGCATTTTGGGATGTAAGTGCTAAGTCTGCTAATCCTGATGATAAAAATCATAATTGGATTGTACCAGTTTGTTATTACAACCTGGGATTATGCAATCTCTATCTTAATAACCTCGAAGAAGCAGAGCACTATGCCTCTGGAGTTGACATATCGAAAAAAATTAATCTATATCTCTCCCAAATCCTTTTCGACAGTTTGAAAAATGAGGTTGACAGGAAAAAATCATTGTATGATGCTGTCCCCCACAAGGAAGAAAAGGCAGAAATAGGAAAAACGGAAATTGTTAAAACTGAAGAAAAGCTCACTGAGCCCCTTCCTGATGACTTTTATACAAATGGCCTGGATAAATCTCAGGCGCAAATTACTGACTTTTCTCTCGATGAAGCAGAAAGAACCGCCACAGATGTCAAAAGAAAAGCAGAACCTTTCCAATCTACTGCCCGGTATGGTCTTGAAG
>JBHOSY010000150.1:0-11470 GCA_042584165.1 Bacteroidota bacterium
CCCAATTAAGACATCACGTGGTTGGTTATGCATCTATCACGGCGTGTTTCCAACTATGGATGGGAGTGTTTATAGATTAGGAGTTGCCTTGCATGATTTGGAAGATCCATCAAATATTATTGCCGTCGGTGATGAATGGATACTACAACCCGAAGAGGTTTATGAAATTACAGGCTATGTACATAATGTGGTGTTTACCTGTGGTGCTGTTCCAGAAGAAGATGGAAGTGTTAAAATATATTGGGGTGGTGCTGACAAAGTGATGTGTGCAGGCACAGCAAAATTGGATGACCTTGTAGACCATTGTTTAAACAATCCACGCAAACCAATGTAAATAAGCTGGTCAGACGAAATTCAAGTTACGTCCATTAAATACAGATATAGAATTAGTCTCCTTTTAAAATAATTTAACCATGAAAATCTCCATACTTTCGCCTGTTGCCTGGCGAACACCTCCCCGAAAATATGGTCCCTGGGAACAAGTAGCATCTAATATCGCTGAGGGAATGATTGAACGGGGCATTGATGTAACCCTATTTGCCACCGGCGATTCCATTACAAAAGGCAAATTAGAGTCAGTTTGCGATCAACCGTATGCCGAAGATTTAAATGTCGATCCCAAAGTAGCAGAGTGCCTCCATATCAGTTGCCTAATGGAACAGGCAGATAAGTTTGATTTGATACACAATAATTTTGATTTCCTGCCTCTAAGTTATTCCCGTATGATCAAAACACCCATGGTAACCACTATTCATGGTTTTTCTTCTCCCAAAATTCTTCCGGTCTATAAAAAATACAATAGCTCCGGCTATTATGTTTCTATCAGTAATTCCGACCGCAGTCCTGAACTTGACTACATCGCAACTGTTTACAATGGTATTAATCCCAATGAATTCAGTTTCCGTTCTGAATCAGATGATTATCTGCTTTTTTTCGGCAGGATTCATGCGGAAAAGGGTGTCTATGAATCCATACAAATTGCCAGGAAATCAAAAAGAAAGCTCATCATTTCGGGTTTAATTCAGGATCAGGAATACTTTGATCAAAAAGTTAAACCATTTATTGATGATAGTGATATAGTTTATGTTGGCAATTCCGGACCAGATGAACGGAATAAGCTCTTGGGTAGTGCGTTTGCCCTTTTACATCCAATCAGTTTTGAAGAACCTTTTGGCCTCAGTGTCGCAGAAGCCATGTTTTGTGGAACACCCGTTATAGCATTTAATCGGGGAGCTATGCCTGAAATAATTCTTGATGGGAAGACAGGTTTCTTAGTTAACACTACTGAAGAAGCGCTGGAAGCAATAAAAAATATTAGAATGATTGACCGGAAATATTGCAGGGAGTGGGCTATTTCAAAATTCAGCCGGCAAAAAATGATTGATGGATATCTGGAGGTATATCAGAAGGTTCTCAGCATATAACAAAAGGAGTCGTAAATGCAGCAAAACGCAGATGGTGTAGAATATATTTCTGGCACTACCAATGCTAATTGGAATTTTTCAACTCAATAAGAAGCTCCTGTAAATCAACACATGCAAATGTAGAGGCAAAGTCAGACATAGCATATGGAATGCTTAGAACCTTATTGTGGGCTAAAGCACCACAGGAATACAATACATTGGGCACATATCCTTCTCTTTCCTCCTCATTTGCTATCAATAAGGGCGTTTTTAATCTTCCGATTTCTTTTTCAGGATTATCAAGGTCTAATAAACTTGCTCCTAAAACGTACTCCCTCATTTGCCCTACTGCGTGTGTTAGAACAAGCCATCCTTCTTTCGTTTCAATAGGTGATCCGCAGTTTCCTATTTGAAGTAATTCCCAGGAATATTTCGGTTCCTGAATGAGTTTGGCTTTATGCCAAATATTTACTTCCTCTGAAAAGGCGATATAATTATTGACTCCATCCAGTCTGCATAGCATGGCATATTTTCCATTGATCTTCCTTGGAAATAAAGCCATTCCCTTATTCCTGCCTATTTCGCCGTTGATGGGTTTTATTATAAAATGATAAAAATTTTTGGTTTCAATTAATTTTGGCAGAATTGTCATTCCATCGTAGGCAGTATAAGTAGCATAATATGTTACCTCCTCATTATCATCGGTAAATTTAACAAACCGTGCATCTTCGATTCCATTTCTTTCGTTTTCAGAAACGGGAAAAATAACTCTTTCTGAAATGGCCGTGTCCAGTGAAAATTCAATTTCATAATGAGAAGATGCCAGCCACATAATTTGATTTAACAATATCTCTTTTTTTGACAGTATCTCTTCTGACGCAGGAAATTGAAATTCCTCTTTAACTTTATTTACTCTCCTTTCCAGTTCACCATAAGTAAAGTCATCCCCAAGGCCAGCAAATACCCTGGAAGTAACTTTTTTATTATTATGCTGTAATTCATATAATCCAGCTTTAAATGACTCTTTGTTATATATATTCCTTTTGATATTTTCCGCTTCATCCAACATTTTCCCTACAGGCTCAATACGCAAGTCATTGTTCTCATCCAGTACGCCGCTTCGAAATACAATCGATGAAATATGTCCCTCTCCTGTAGCTCTGAAACTCAAGATTACTCTTTTTTCTCCTGCTTGAAGTTCACTTTGATCAGGATCTTCTACAATAGATGGATTAAAAAAGGCCGCTGATTCAATTGAATATTCCTTCGTGAAGTATGAACCGATTAACACTTTCATATCCTCCTTAATATCATCAGGGTTAATACTCAACTCATTGATTATATGCGACAATTTATTGAAATGTTTTTCAAATATTGTTGAAATACTTCTGTGACGTTTTGAATAACCACGAAGTACCTGGCTTAGTGCAATTTTTGCCTCGTCTTCTGGCATGTCAAATACCCTTTGGATTATTTTTTTGCTTCTATCATCATTTGAATAATGAAAGCGGGCAATTACCCTGCTGGGATCGGGATTAAATACTACATCCTTTCTTGTAACTGTTACTTGCATTAATAATTATTTTATGATTTCTGTAAATGTAATAGCAAAATTTAATAATTCGATCTAAATAAAAAATCAAATTAGTCTGCGTAGATAGTAGATACATAGGAAGTGAGTAACCAATCTGAAGTTGAATAACTCCTATCTACTAACCCTTCCCGAAGCATCTCCTCCCATAAGTTTTTCAACTTCAGCGACTGTGACTCGGTTGAAATCACCATAGACAGTATGTTTCAGACAGGAAGCAGCCACGGCAAAGTTTAATGCAACCTGCAGATCATTCTTATAAGTCATTAATCCGTAAATCAAACCTCCCATAAAGGAATCTCCTCCACCAACCCGGTCAACAATATGTGTAACCTGATAAGTAGGTGCTTCATACAATGTTTCTCCATCATAAAGTACACCTGACCATGTATTGTGGCTTGCGCTTACGGATCCACGAAGTGTGGTAATTACCTGTTTGCATTTTGGGAATTGATGCATAATCTGCTGTGAAACAGAGAGATACGCCTTTGCATCAACCTCACCGGATGTTACATCCACGCCCTCGGGATGAATACCCAATGACATCGCTGCATCTTCTTCATTGCCTAAAATGACATCACAACCTTTGACCATTCCCGGCATCACTTCCTGAGCAGTTTTTCCATATTTCCACAACTTTTTCCGGTAGTTCAGATCAGTTGAAACAGTAAGGCCTAATTCATTTGCCATATCGATAGCTTCAAGGCAAACATCAGCAGCTCCATGTGAAATTGCAGGTGTAATGCCTGTCCAGTGAAACCATGTTGCTCCTTCAAATACTTTTTTCCAGTTGATCATTCCTTTTCCGATCTCTGAGATCGCAGAATTTGACCGGTCATATATTACTTTGCTGCCTCTGCTGACTGCTCCTGCCTCAAGAAAGTAAATTCCAATTCTGTTTCCACCCCTGATGATATCAGAAGTGTCGATACCAAAACTATTCAGCTCTTTTATTGCTGCATCTGCAATATCGTTTTGTGGCAACCGTGTTATATATTTCGTGGGGATGCCATAATTTGCAACTGATACTGCAACATTTGCTTCTCCTCCGCCAAAAGTTGCATTTAATGTATTTGATTGTCCGAATCGTTCGAATCCGAGAGGTGATAGCCGTAGCATGATCTCTCCAAAGGTGACTACTTTTTCCATTTTTTAGTGTATTCTATTATCTCGAATTAATTTCCATTAAAAGGCATATATATGAATGATGAATATATAGCCTTCTATCCTTAATATCTATTTTGTTTTTCACATTTTTTTATTCACCGGAGCTTTTTCACCTGCTTTAAGTGCTGGTAGCCATACATCGTCTCTTCGGATCCTGTAATGCTTCTGCGATCCATTCCTATCCTGATGACCTGACTTCGGCAGGATCAATATCTCTTTGTGTTTCTTTATCTGGTTCAGCCCGGCAAGAATACCTTCCGGGGGACAGGTTTCATCCAACAGTCCTATACCTACTAATACAGGACATTTAATCTTAGGTATAAAATTGGCTACGTCGAAATAACGGCTGGCTTCACGAACATTGTTTATATCCTTTCCTTCAGTTTGGTTATACCATTGTGGCCAGCCTCCTTTACGTCCCACTTCCGGTCCCAGCATATCAAAGCCAGCAGGAACGAGGGCCATTGCAGCGGTAACAGCGGGATGAAATCCGGCTGTCATTAAGGTTTGCAGACCGCCCTGGCTATCGCCGGTGACAACGAGTGTTTTGCCATTCCAGTCTGGTCGCTCAGTCAGGTACTGTGTAGCACGGTAGCAGGATAGATACATTCGTAGAAAATAACTTGTTTCACGATCATCGTTACCTATGGCAGGATAATTTCGCAAATCGCCACGAGCTCGCTCCTGGTAATAGCTTCGTTCTTCGTCAATGGGCAGATCGTGGGGATTGATATTAAGGACCAGCCAGCCGGATTTTGAACGATCAAGGACCCAGTTTTTTTCCAATGGGTATACCCCGGCCCATTGTACAATCAGAAGAGCAGGCAATTTATCGCCTTCGATCGGTCTTGCCAGCTGACCCTGAATACGTGAATTACGGATGTTATCCATGGTAATTTTCCAGTATTTCACACCTTCGATTTCACTGTCAGATTCCTCAAGCTCTGGGTTAGTTGGTACTTCTGAAAGCTCCCTTAATTTGGATTCCCAGAAGGCATTAAAATCTGCAGGTTTTGAACTTGATAATTTCAATTTTCCAGGAGATGCAACAGCTCCACCTACCCTTTTATTTCTCCAGTTATCTTTTTCACCCCACCTTACATCCAGTAAAATAGTTCCCGGTGAATCAAATGTATAGCTAATTTCAGCCATGTTGTTATCAAAGGTGATTGATCCAGAACCAGCAGGTGTAAGACCTCCTTTTTTCAAGGTGTAACGGACTGAATCCAGGGTAATGGTATCTCTTTTCATCAAGGTCCATTTCACTGTTTCGCCTGCTTTATAAACACCTTCAGGATTATTGGGTGTAATGGATACCTGTGCAGGCAGATGTCCGGCAATAAACAGGTTTAATATTATTAGAACTTGCAGAATTTGTTTGGGAGATCTCATAAATATTCTCAAGCTGAATGATTTATTACTTCTTATAAAAATCAAAAAAATATTATTCTATATTCCTGTTTGTCAAACTAACGGTAAAAACCGGAATCGTTTGTGTGAATCAAGCTTTTTTAACCCGGATAGTTGAGTTATATGATCCTTTCAGATAAATCAAAACTAATGATAAATAAAATATGCAGCTTACTCCATCATCCCCGGTTTATGTCTGAAAGCACGGGACCTTTCGAAGTAATCATCCAGTAGTTCGATCTCAAACTCTGCTGCCATTTCCTTTGCTGAGACTGTCTCGTGTTCACTGGTAATCAAAACACACCCGACTTTTGATGGATCATGGATTATTACTTTCTCTCCATATTTTTCCTTTAATGCAGTTAGCCGACTCCAGTTATCGTCCAGGTGGGCAACACAGTAATCCAGGTTGATGGTTTCTACAACACGATGAAAATAATTGGTTGATGAAGCTATAACATCTCCTATTGGATTCCGGATTTCACATGGAACTGTCCTTGGACCCATGGAACCTACAAAATATGCCCGACAGTCATATGCCCAGGTCGCCTGTACCAGTCCACCATGGTACATGGAAGTAAAAACAATGAGGTCAGGCTTTAAGTCGGCATATCTTTTCCGTAATTCCTCAAAATTCAGATCAAAACATATGGCACAGCCAATCCGTCCAAAATCGCATTTGATAACAGGAGTGTCCATGCCCGCTTTAATCCCGGATTCCATCTCACCAATCGTTGGAAAGTTCTTATGATAGATCCCTGCCATATTTCCACTCCTGTCAAGAATCACACACGAATTCCGCCAGGTACCATCTTTCAGCTGATGCTTAGTGCCAAATGCAATATAACATTTGTTTTCTTTGGCTACTTCTGCGAAAAAATCCCATACCTGATGACCCCTGACAGCATAATAAGCCATTTGTTCCTCCCTGTTTAATCCTGTAGGACGATCGCAAGCTTCCGGTAGAACAATAAGATCCGGTTGACCTGGAAGTACCTGAGCCAGCTGCTTTTCCCAGAAATCGATCATACCGTCAACCATGAACTGATTTCCCTTACTCTTATCCACACCATGGAGACCTCCAATTGTGGCGATTTTAACATGCTTTTTCGCTGAAACTGGATTAAATGGTATTAATATTAAGAAACATAAGATAATATTTAATAAATATTTCATATAAGTAGTATTACGTAATTTTAAATTGATTATAATTTATTAAGTTTTTATATGAAATGTTCATTATTTGCAACCTTTTTAAAAACTTAATGTCTATATATTAAGGATCATTGTAACAAATTACTGATTACCTCGTCGTACTATAACAAAACTCTTTATAATCCAGCAACAACATGATCAGGAACTTTTTAACAGTTACCCTCCGGAACCTCCTTAAAAACCGGATATATTCAATAATCAACATAACCGGTCTATCCATTGGGATCACTTGCAGTATTTTAATTCTTCTCTGGGTATCAGACGAACTATCATATGACAAATTCCACCCCAAAGCCGACAGACTTTACCAGGTATGGGTGCAATCCGAATACAACGATCAGATAAATTCATGGACATCCCTTCCGTTACCCGTTTATCAGGGTTTAAAAGACAGGCATGCAAATATTGTTAATACGGTAGTGACTGATTGGGGAGGAAGTCATTTGTTAATGGTTGGTGAAAAACGCCTGACCTTAACCGGGCATAATGTAGGTGAGGAATTTCTGACCATGTTTGAATTTCCGCTGATTGCTGGAAGTGCTGCTGATGTTTTGAATAATCCATCCTCCATTGTAATTACTGAGGAAACAGCCAAATCCTTCTTTGGAGATGAAGATCCAATAAATAAAGTGATAAGGGTAGACGATAAAGGTGATCTTAAGGTTAGTGGAGTGCTTGAAAATATACCTGAAAACTCATCTTTCCAGTTTGATTTCCTGCTTCCTTATAAATACTGGCGATCAATCGATCCATGGGTTGTGGATAATGAAGATAACTGGGGGAATTACTCCTTCCAGATGTTCGTTGAATTATCTGACCCAATGAAGAAGAAAGAAGTGAACGAAGGAATCACATCTTTACTCGTCGAACACGATCAGGTAGAAATGAAACCAGCTTTATTTCTATATCCGATGGATCGATGGCACCTTCACTCAAGTTTTGAAAATGGTGTGGAGAAAGGCGGTATGATTGAATTTGTCCAGATGTTTACATTGATCGCCATATTTATATTGTTCATAGCATGTATCAACTTCATGAACCTGGCAACTGCCCGTTCAGAAGGAAGAGCTCGGGAAGTTGGGATCAGGAAAAGTGTTGGCTCAAATCGCATCGACCTTATACTTCAATTTATTTCCGAATCCATACTGATCACCCTCATCGCATTTATTACTGCAATTCTTTTAGCACAACTTGTGCTTCCATTATATAATCAGCTGGTAGAGAAAGCGTTATCCATTCCCTATTCTTCTCCAATTTTCTGGTTAATCTCAGTAATTACTATTGTTGTTACCGGAGTTTTGGCCGGGAGTTACCCTGCTTTTTACCTTTCTTCCTTCAAGCCTGTCAAAGTGTTGAAAGGCAAGATAACAGAAGGTAAAAATGCCAGTTTGCCAAGAAAGATCCTTGTCATTCTTCAGTTTGCAGTATCGATCCTTCTTATCATGGCAACAATTGTAATTCATCAGCAGATCCAGCTAACGAAAAACAGGGAGTTAGGGTATAAGCAGGATAATCTGATTTACATACGTCGGAACGAAGAGTTAGACAAGAATTATCGTGTCATGAAAAACGAGCTACTTCAATCTGGATTGATCAAAGGGATGACAGTTTCAAATAGTCCTATTACCCAGGTTAATTCAAACAATTTCCTGGGTTGGCCCGGGAAACCTGATGATCAGCGGATCCTTTTTGTCACCATCACAACCGAATATGACTATGCACATACAATGGGGATCAATGTTCTGATGGGGCGCGATTTTTCCAAAGACTTTAAAAGTGATTCATCTGCAATACTTATCAATAAAGCAGCTCTTGACCTAATGGATCTTGAGGATCCAATAGGTACCGAATTGGAACTATGGGGAGAGAAACGAAGACTTGTTGGAGTTCTGGATAACGTTCTTATGGAATCTCCACACAGTGAGATCAGGCCCCTGTTCGTTATCCTGGAAGACTGGCGTGGGGTAATAACGGTTAGAATAAAAGAAACGAAGAATCTAAAAGCCTCCCTTGATGATATTGGGAAGATTTTTCAGAAATATAATCCTGCCTATCCCTTTGAGTACCAATTCGCTGATGTGGAATTCGAAAAGAAATTCAAAACCATCAATCTGACAAGCAGTCTGTCTAATCTGTTCGCCACCCTGGCAATAGTTATTACTGGGCTTGGTCTGTTCGGACTTGCAGCATATACTGCCGAACAAAGAACAAAGGAAATTGGAATTCGAAAGGTCATGGGGGCTTCTGCAGTTAGTATCGTGCGGTTAATGACGAGTGATTTTTCACGGCTGGTAATTATTGCGTATGTTATTAGCGCTCCTGTCTCCTGGTGGTTGTTAAAGATGTATCTCGATCGTTATCCAATTCATACAAAGATCCACTACTGGATATTTATCACTACAGGTGTTTTTGCATTATTATTTTCTTTATTAATTGTAACGTCACAATCCCTGCGCGCTGCAAATACAAATCCGGTGAATTCATTGAGGGATGAATGAAATTATACCCAGGTTTTTATGACCTGTTACGAATAATCCACAATCCCAAAAAAGTTATCAGTCCGTTAACCAGCAGGACAGAGAACCCAAATTTAAAATCAAACAACCTGTAGGTATAAATATTCATGAAATACGAAATAACAGGAGCAAATACGCAGATTACCGGGACCCATTTATCCTTAATTGGAATTGAGGTAAATAATCCAAAAGCGTACAATCCAAGTAAAGGGCCATAGGTATATCCTGCAACTGTATATACAGTATTAATCACACTTTCATTGTTTATTGCTCTGAATATCATAATGATGCCGATGATCATTATGGAGATGCCGATGTTAACTCTTCTTCGAACCCGTATCTTCTCAATGTCGGATTTGTTTTTCAGATTGAGAATATCTGTGCAAAATGCAGTTGTTAGCGAAGTAAGTGCCGAATCAGCTGATGAAAACGCCGCAGCAGTTATACCACATAGAAAAATTATTCCTGCAGCAGGACTGAAATAGTTGAGAGTCAGGTTCGGATATAGATCGTCTGAATTTATATATTCACCAGCTGGTCCGGTGGGTAAAGCGATATTCATTTTCTGTACGAATGCATATAATAAAACTCCCAGTGAAAGAAATAACAGATTTGTTAACACCAAACTTACACTGAACCAGTACATATTCTTCTTCGCGTCAGGTAAATTCCTGCAGGTGAGGTTCTTCTGCATTTCATTCTGATCCAGACCTGTCATGGCTATGGCCACCAAAGCACCGGTAATGAATTGTTTAAAGAAATATGTTTCATGGTTCCAGTCCCAATTAAATATTCTAGAATAAGGATGCTCAGCGATCGTTTGGATCATACTACCAGGTGTAAGGTGGAGCTGTTTTGCAATGATCAAAATCGAGGTTATTACTGAAAACAACATAACCGTAGTCTGGAATGTATCCGTCCAAACGATAGTCTTGATACCGGCTTTTCTGGTATAGATCCAGATTAAAAGTATGGTCACTACCACCGTAATGAAAAAAGGAATTTTCAAATGATCGAAAAACGCCAGTTGCAGGACACCTGCTACAACAAACAACCTTAGCGATGCTCCAATGGATTGAGAAGCCAGGAAAAACAGTGAACCGGTTTTGTGGGAATACAAGCCAAATCTTTTACCCAGGTAGGAGTAAATGGAAACCACCTTCCACTTATAGTATAAGGGTAATAAAACATTGGCGATCACAAAGAAACCTACCAGGAAACCGATAACTAGTTGGAAATAATGCAAATTACTGTTGCCCACTTCACCGGGAACAGAAATAAAGGTAATTCCGGAGAGTGAAGCACCGATCATACCGAATGCCACTACATACCAGGGAGATTGCCGATTTCCTGTAAAATAGGTATCTGAATCTGCATTCCTGGAAGAAAAATGAGATATCATTATCAATACTGCGAAATATCCTGAGATAACCAGAAAGACAGTAACAGGATTCATAACATAAATATATTCACTGGATCAATAATAGTATGCTCCAGGTTCTATTTATATAATGGATTTTGAATTAAACTCCTCAAATCAATGCTATCATTTGTATAATCACTGTATTAGATTTACAGTGTATTTATATTTTGAAAGAATGACTCAATCGAAACCAGTAATCCAACTTCTAAAAACAGAATCCGAAAAAGAAGAATGTGCAAAGATCATGTCTGAATCAGAACCATGGATAACTTTAAATTTTGATTATGAAAAGGTTATTGAAATCCTTAATGATTCAATAAATGAAGTATATATTATGTTCATTGGCTCTGATATTGTTGGATTTTCTATTGTCCAGATGAAAGGTTCTTTTGTGGGTTATATCAAAACAATTGTAATTAAACCATCATGGAGGAATATGCACCTGGGAGAAAAAATGATCAAGTACTTGGAAAACAGGATTTTCGAGGTTCATCCAAATATCTTTTTATGTGTTTCCTCTTTCAATCTGAAAGCAAAGAAATTTTATTATCGTCTCGGCTATGAATTTGTAGGGGAAATAAGTGATTATGTTGTTAAAGGACATGCAGAAATCTTATTGAGGAAAACAAGAGGACCCATTTCTGATTTCGAATCCCTGAAAGTATAATAATGCAATAATCATCAATCCTGAATTACTGTCATCCGACTAAAAGAAAAGTAACTTAGCAATGACTAAGAATAATAC
>JBHOSY010000151.1:0-11233 GCA_042584165.1 Bacteroidota bacterium
GTAGAAAAGCAAGCATCTATCCAATTGCTGGAACATTCAGAAGAAGTGGGAATGATGGTTATGATGCGCAATTAGCCAAAAAACTCAGTGAAGATCCAAAAGAGGATTCAGAACATGTAATGTTAGTTGATCTTGCGAGGAATGATTTGAGTAGAAACAGTTCTGGTGTTGAAGTAGAGAAGTTTAAGGAAATTCAATTTTATTCTCATGTAATCCATCTTGTGTCTAAAGTATCAGGCACCTTACCAGCATCTACCAGTACCATACGTGTGGTTGCTGACACATTTCCGGCTGGAACTCTATCCGGGGCTCCAAAGCATATGGCGATGCAACTCATCGATCAGTATGAAAACACAAGACGCGGGTATTATGGTGGTGCCATTGGATATCTGGGATTCAATGGGGACTTTAACCACGCTATCATGATTCGTTCAATATTCAGTAAGGACAATACATTGTACTACCAGGCTGGAGCTGGTGTGGTGGCAAAATCAAAACCTGAGAGCGAAGTACAGGAAGTCTATAACAAACTTGAAGCATTGAAAAAGGCAATCATAGAGGCGGAATCGATAGATTGAATAAAATAGTATAATGAAGATCCTTGTATTCGATAACTATGATTCATTTACATATAATCTGGTGCATATCATCAGAGACCTGGGATATGACAGGGATATGGACATCTTCAGGAACGATAAAATCCCTATTGAAAAAGTAAAAAAGTACGATAAGATCCTCTTGTCACCAGGTCCCGGCGTTCCGAGGGATGCTGGAATTATGGAGGATTTGATCGCAGAATATGCTCATGCTAAAAGTATTTTAGGTGTTTGTCTAGGTCATCAGGGCATCGCAGAGGTATTTAACGCTGAATTATACAATATGCCAATTGTTTTACATGGTATCACCACCGGGGCAACATTAAAGCACCGAAATGAAAAGATCTTTGATGGAGTACCGGAACAGATAAATGTTTGTAGATACCATAGTTGGGCTGTAGTGCCGGAAACAGTCAATGATGATCTTGAAATCACAGCCCTGGATGATGAAGGTGTGGTTTTGGGAATTCGGCATAAGAAGTTTGATGTACATGGTGTACAATTTCATCCGGAAGCATATATGACTGAATATGGAATTAAAATGATTGAAAATTGGTTAAAAAGCTAATAATCTAACTTATGAAAGATGTATTAAACGACCTTTTTGAATATAAAATCCTGAATGAACAAATGGCACGGGAGATCCTGAAAAACCTTGCCCAGGGAGCTTATAATAATAGCCAGGTGGCATCTTTTCTTACAGTGTACCTGATGCGTAGCATTACTGTGGAAGAGTTACAGGGTTTCAGGGAAGCCATGCTTGAACTATGTGTACCTGTTGAAATTGATGAATATGATCCCATGGATCTTTGTGGTACAGGCGGGGATGGCAAGGATACCTTTAATATTTCTACCCTGGCATCTTTTATTGTAGCAGGGGCTGGACAGTATGTTGCTAAACATGGAAATGTTGGAGTATCTTCCGTATGTGGGTCTTCAAATTTGCTGGTCCATTTCGGATATGAATTCACTAATGAAACAGATAAGTTGAAGAAAAGTCTGGATAAATCGCATATATGTTTTTTACACGCCCCACTTTTTCATCCTGCTATGAAAAATGTGGCACCTATCAGGAAAGAGCTTGGAGTAAAAACATTTTTTAACATGCTTGGACCCATGGTTAATCCATCCAGACTTCAGAAACAGCTGGTTGGTGTTTTCAGTCTGGAACTGGCCAGGTTATATGGTTATTTATATCAGCAGTATGGGAGTAATTATGCCATTATCCATTCACTGGACGGATATGATGAAATAAGCCTGACAGGAGGTTTCAGGATGATCACGAAAAATGAAGAAAAAATCATCTATCCGGAAGAT
The DNA here is from genome assembly GCA_042584165.1 of Bacteroidota bacterium. Taxonomy (GTDB): domain Bacteria; phylum Bacteroidota; class Bacteroidia; order Cytophagales; family Cyclobacteriaceae; genus JBHOSY01. The sequence goes on from JBHOSY010000151.1 coordinate 1,914, forward strand.
TTGGGTCTTGATGTATTGAAAAATATAGATCTGGCAGGGGGATCAAGTGTAGAGGAATCAGCCAGAATATTTATGGATATTTTGGAATTAAAGGGGACAAAGGCGCAGGAACAGGTTGGGATTGCGAATGCAGGAATGGCTTTGTATATAAGCGGCAAATATGAAAATCTTGATGATTCAATTTCGGCAGCCAGGGAATCCTTAGAATCACGAAATGCGCTGAAGGCTTTCAAAAATTTTATTAACGGAAAATAAATTTGTTGTGAATATCCTCGAAGAAATAATTGAATATAAACGTAAGGAAGTTGAAGAGAGGAAAAGTCTCTTTCCTGTAAAGTTGCTGGAAAAGAGTATGCATTTGTCTCCACCTGCTGTATCATTGAAAAAGTACTTACAGCGAACAGATAAATGTGGAATAATTGCAGAAATTAAAAGGAGATCTCCGTCAAGAGGCATCATCAACCCCCATGTTTCAATCGAAAGGACATCCATAGGTTATATGCAGGCCGGTGCATCAGCCTTATCGATTTTAACTGATGAAAAATACTTCGGTGGATCGAATGGAGATTTACAGACTGCCAGGAAATTCAATTTCTGCCCGATTTTAAGGAAGGACTTTATTGTTGATGAATACCAGATTGTGGAAGCCAGGTCAATTGGCGCGGATGCAATTTTGTTAATTTCGGCCGCATTAAGCCCGGATGAAGTTAGAAACCTGGCCGCTTTTGCTAAATCATTGGATTTGGAAGTATTGATGGAGATTCATAATAAGAGTGAACTTGAAAAGAACCTGTGTGATGAAGTAGACTTGATAGGTGTAAATAACCGAAACCTGAAAACATTTAAGGTCGATCTTAATATTTCGATAGAACTGGCTGAAGAAATCCCTGATCGGTTTATCAAGGTTTCTGAAAGCGGGATCAGTAATCCTGAATCTGTATTGAAATTAAAAAAACATGGATTTCAGGGTTTTTTGATTGGAGAGTACTTCATGGGCCATAACCGACCGGAACAGGCATGCACCGAGTTTGTAGGACGTATTAGAAAACTTGAAACTGAAACAGATTGATTCCCAGGTATTATGAAAAGGTTAATCTGGAAAGTATGTGGCTTGAGAGACAGTGTTAACATAAGGGAAGTGTCTGATCTCAATCCTGGTATGCTAGGATTTATATTCTACACTGGATCACCTCGATATGCTGATCCGGAATTGAATATCTCCGTTTTAAAATCCCTGGCAAAAACCATTAAAAAAGTTGGAGTTTTTGTAAATGAGGATAATAATAGGATCCTGGAAATATGTGAAAACTATAACCTTGATTTTGCCCAGTTACATGGGAATGAGTCACCCGGACAATGTAAATGGTTAATGGAAAGAGAACTGGGGATCATAAAGGCTTTCAGTATAGATTCACATTTCGATTTTTCGACGTTGAAAGATTATGAAAAATATGTTGAATATTTTTTATTTGATACAAAAGGAGTCTTTCCCGGCGGAAATAGCTTTCCATTTGATTGGAGGTTACTTGATAGCTATTGTTTAAAAACACCATTCCTTCTGAGTGGTGGTATAAGCCTGGATAACTTCAAAGGAATTGAAGATATCCACCACCCGATGCTGGCTGGAATTGATGTTAACAGCCGATTTGAAATAAAACCCGGTTTAAAAGATCTGGGGAAGCTAAAAGTGTTGAAAATCCTTTTGGAAGAAATTATCAACTGAAATGAATAGAGATAAAATGCAATTTGTAGTCGATGATAAAGGGTATTATGGTAAATATGGTGGATCTTATATCCCCGAAATGCTGTATCCCAATGTTGAGGAACTAAGAGAAAACTATCTAAAGATCATTGAGAGTTCTGACTTTCAGGATGAATTCAGATACCTGTTGAAGAACTATGTAGGCAGGCCAACTCCATTGTACTTGGCAGAGAGATTATCCGAAAAATATAACACAAAGATATTTCTTAAGAGGGAAGATTTAACGCATACAGGGGCACATAAGATCAATAACACGATTGGTCAGATAATCCTTGCGCAGAAACTTGGCAAAAAGAAAATCATTGCTGAAACAGGTGCCGGTCAGCACGGTGTTGCCACTGCCACCGTTTGTGCACTCGTAGGGCTTGAGTGTATTGTCTATATGGGGACGGTTGATATCAAACGTCAGATGCCCAACGTGGAAAGGATGAAAATTCTGGGAGCTGAGGTCAGACCGGCTGAAAGCGGTAACCGGACATTGAAAGATGCAACCAACGAAGCTTTAAGACATTGGATTAATAATCCGGAGGACACACACTATATTATTGGATCTGTAGTAGGGCCTCATCCTTACCCGGATATGGTTTCCCGGTTTCAATCAGTGATCAGTGAGGAGATGAAGTGGCAATTGAAAGAGCAGACTGGAAATAAAAATCCTGACTATATCATAGCTTGCGTCGGTGGCGGGAGTAATGCTGCCGGATCTTATTATCATTACTATGACCAACCAGAGGTAAAACTGATCGCTGTTGAAGCTGCAGGGAAAGGGAATGATACCGGTGAATCCGCAGCTACCACGGTCCTGGGGAGAATAGGAGTTCTGCATGGGAGCAAAACATTATTAATGCAGGATGAAGATGGTCAGGTAACGGAGCCTTATTCTATATCAGCAGGTTTGGATTACCCGGGCATCGGGCCATTGCCTGCTCACCTGTTTGATATTGAAAGGGCCAGTTTTCACAGCGTGACAGATGAAGAGGCCATGAGAGCAGGTATTTTGCTCAGTAAACTCGAAGGGATCATCCCAGCCATCGAAACAGCTCATGCGTTGGCTGTTCTTGAGAAAATTGAATTCAACAACGATGATATAGTAGTAATTAATCTTTCCGGAAGGGGAGATAAAGACCTTGAAACTTATATTAACTGGGGAGGTTATTGAAGAAAATCCATATGGAAATGAATAGAATCAAGAAACTATTTACGGATAAAAAAGGCAATATACTGTCAGTTTATTTTACAGCTGGTTTCCCTGATATTGATTCCACTATTCCTGTAATTCATTACCTGGAAGAAGCAGGAGCTGATCTGATTGAGGTTGGTATTCCTTTTTCAGATCCTGTTGCTGATGGTCCCACAATCCAGGATAGTAATAAAAAAGCGCTTCATAATGGAATGACTTTGAGGAAACTTCTGAATCAGCTTAGCCAGGATAACGGGAAGAGACAGATACCGGTATTGCTTATGGGATACCTGAATCCAATTTTACAGTATGGTATTGAAGATTTCTGTCGCGATTGTTCTGATGCCGGTGTAAGTGGTTTGATCATACCGGATCTGCCCATGGATGAATACCTGGAGGATTATCAAAAAGTGTTCGTTCAATATGGATTGATCAATATTTTCCTGATAACACCACAGACATTAGAAGAAAGGATAAGACATATTGATAAACACTCAAATGGATTTATATACATGGTTTCATCAGCCAGTACAACAGGAGCAAAAAAGGGCATTTCTGGCGAACAGTTAGAATACTTTGAAAGGATCAGTAATCTGAAACTGAAAAATCCACAATTGATCGGATTTGGAATCTCTGACCATGAATCATTTAATATAGCCTGCCAACATGCTCAGGGTGCTATAATCGGGAGTGCATTTATTAAAATTTTAGCAGACAGTAAAAACATCGATGATGATGTTACCAGATATATTAAATCAGTAAAAGGGAATTAATTAAAGAAGGGACATGATTATTCAACTTAAAAAGGATATTGGCACGAAAGACAGGCAGGGGATTATTCAGAAACTTGAAAAGATAAAGTACAAGACTACCGAAGTGGTCACACAGAAGGGTAATTATCTGATTGGGACAGGCAAAAGGGATTTCGATATTCGTGAGATTGGTTTTATGAATGGGATCCAGGATATCCACATAGTTTCTGACAACTATAAACTGGTTTCCCGGAAGTGGAAAGTCAATCCGACAAGCATTGACCTTGGGGATGAAGTAAAGATTGGAGCTGGACATTTTGCAATAATGGCGGGTCCCTGTTCGATTGAAGGGAAAGAAAATATAGATGATACATTGGCTCATTTGAAGGAGAATGGAATTCGCATAATGCGGGGTGGTGTTTATAAACCCAGAAGTTCTCCCTATGCCTTTCGTGGGCTTGGGATTGATGGTTTAAAAATCTGGTACCAGGCGGCTAAAACAGCAGGAATAAAGATCATAACAGAGGTTATGCAAGTATCTCAGATAGAGCCCATGTATGACTATATTGATATTTATCAGGTGGGTGCCCGGAATACTCAGAATTTCAACTTGCTGGATGCACTGGGTAAAGTTGATAAACCGGTTATGATAAAGCGGGGAATCAGCGGTACAATCGATGAATTACTATACTCTGCCGAATATGTATTCGCAGGGGGTAATGAAAGCCTAATGTTATGTGAGCGGGGTATTCGTACCTATGAAACGGCCAGCAGAAATACCCTGGATCTCAATGCTATTCCAATTTTGAAAGAGAAAACCCATCTTCCTGTGATTGCTGATCCATCTCATGGAATTGGATTAAGGCAATTTGTTGAGCCCATGGCCCTGGCATCTATAATGGCTGGAGCGGATGGTGTTATCTATGAGACTCACGACATTCCTGAAGATGCATTTTCGGATGGACAGCAAACACTTGACTTCAAAGAATCTACCAGATTGGTAAGAAAGATGAATGAAACCTATATGCTTAGAGATAGTTGGTAAGATATTGAAACATGGAGTGATGTTTCAGCGTCTATATTAGAGGTCATAAAATTCAAAATAATGCTTAGAAACTATTTCAAAATTGCGTTTCGCAATATCATCAAGAATAAGATTTATGTATTGATCAATATCCTGGGAATGGGTGTTGCCATATCTTTTTGTCTAACCATCTACCTGATTTTTGCATATAACAATGAATTCGATAACTATTATAGTAACACATCGGATATTTACCGGATTCATGAATTTAAACAACATGCTTCCGGTGAGATTCAACGATTTGAATTAGCACCAACACCAATGGGTCCGCGCCTTCCTAATGAAGTGGCAGGTGTGAAAGAACAAACCCGTTATACTCATTGGTACGAAAACATCAAACTTGGAGATGAAATTTTTAGCGAAGCCATAGCCTATGTTGATACAACCTTTTTTGATCTGTTCGAAATTCAACTGACATCCGGGACACATAGTTCAATAAATGAAAAGAAAAGCATATTTCTGGCTAGGGAGCTGGAGAAAAAACTTTTTAATGACGAATCGGGATTCGGTAAGATATTGTCAATCCACTATCCTGGCAAAAAGGTTATCGATTATACTGTGGCAGGTGTATTTAAGCAAATACCTTTTAATTCTTCATTTACATTCGGTGCCATGACCCAGATAGATAATTTTCTGGATGGGCACAAAATAGAGCATGATGATTGGACAGCCTGGCAGCAGACCAGTTCGTATGTAAGACTTGAGGAAAATGCTAATGCGGGAGAAGTTGAAATAAATCTGCAACCCTATATAACGATTCAAAATGAAGCCAGAGAAGAATGGAAGGTATCCGACTTTGAACTGGTGGAATTTAAAGATGCATCAAAGGTTAATCAGAGTGTTGTTGCTGGAAGTAATTCGAATTACAGGTTGAGAAATGAAGTGATAATCATATTCGGAGCAATGGCCCTCTTAATTTTGTTTATTGCCAGTTTCAACCTGGCAAATACGTCCATATCACTAATGGCAAGGAGAATTAAAGAAATTGGAGTCCGGAAAGTCATGGGGGGTGGTACCAGTCAGATATTCACACAATTCATGATGGAGATGGCCTTGACCAGTATGTTTGCTTTATTATTTGGGCTGGCCTTATTCGGGTATATTTCCGATGCTTTTTTTGCATTGTGGGACGCGCCCATTGAAATGGCTGATTTTAGTGTCGTGAATTTGGGAATTTCCATCGCGATTCTGTTTATCCTTGCCACTTTTATGGCAGGTCTTTACCCGGCATTGTATTCCAATAAATTTCAACCGGCCATTATTTTCCGAAGACAAATCAAATTAAGGAGTTCAGGCATCGTTTCAAAAATTCTGAATGGATTGCAGTTTGCTTTTTCAATAGTCGTTTTGATTGCTGGAATTGTATTTACACAGAATGCTGAGTTTTTAAAAATGCTGGATTATGGCTATGACCAGGAAGGATTGATCGTGACTTATGTTGAAGATGGTGAAGAATACCGGCAATTGAGAGATAAGGTCGAAAGTTATTCAGGAGTAAGTGGACTTTCAGGAACCGGGAATCATTTTGGGTATAGCTATGAGGACACATTCCTTAAGCTGGACACGGGCTTTGTAGAGATAAGGTCTTTAAACGTTGGTGATAACTACCTGAATTTAATGGATTTGGATCTAATTGATGGCCGTTTCTTTGATAAGAATAGTGAAAGTGATTATTCCGAGGGAGTAATTGTTAACGAGGAATATGTCGATAGATTTCAACTTGAAAACCCCATTGGTAAACTGGTCAACCTTGAAGAAGGTAAAAAATATATTGTTGGAGTAGTAGGAAATATCATTGACCAGGTATGGTCTGATAATAAAATTATTCCTAAAGTCTACCTGCCAGCTAAAGAGGAAAATTATACCATGTTATTGGTAAAAGCTGATCTGAATAAGCAGGAAGATGTATTTGATTATATTAAGGCATCATGGAATGACTTGTTTCCGGACCGGCCATTTACAGGGAGGTACCAGGACGATGTGGCTTTTGGGAATGCGCTATCAGAAAATAATAATATGAAGAAAATCTTTTTCGCGCTTGCCCTAATTGGGAGCCTGTTGTCATTAACCGGGATATTTGCCTTATCTTCTCTTAATGTATCCAGCAGGTTCAAGGAAATAGGCATTCGAAAAGTGATGGGGGCAACCAGTGGAAATATCCTGACTCAGTTGAACAAGGATTTTCTTGGAGTTATGGTTATTGCGACCATTGCTGGATCTGGCCTGGGTTACTTTCTGACAAATCAGATTCTGGCAGTGATGTATACATATCATATCTCAATAGGAATCGTAACATTATTATTAAGTGGATCGGCAATATTGTTTGTTGCTATAATGACCACAACATGGACTATTATTACTGCTGCTAATACCAATCCGGCATATATCTTACGGGATGAATAAAGGATATTCTGGTAACTTTTGAATAGTTTTGGCCTGTGAAAGTGGCCATTGTAAAATACAACGCAGGCAATGTATTGTCTGTCACCCATGCGTTACGCAGGTTGGGTATTGAACCGGTATTAACTGATGATCCTGTGGAATTGACTTCCGCTGAAAAGGTTATATTCCCGGGAGTAGGAGAGGCCAGTACGGCTATGAATTATCTGCGGAATAGGGGATTGGATAAAGTATTGACAAATCTTAAGCAACCATTTCTGGGTGTGTGCCTGGGCTTACAATTGATGTGCCAGCATTCTGAGGAAAACGACACGAAATGCCTCGGTATTTTTGATCTGGAGGTTAAGAAATTTCCGCCTGAAGATAAAGTACCCCATATGGGTTGGAATAAAATTGATTTTAAGGAGAACCCGTTGTTTAAGAATCTTAAAGGGGATACTTTTTTATATTTTGTACATAGTTATTATGCTGCTTTGGGCCCTGAAGCTATTGCAACATCAGAGTACATCAATACTTTCAGCGCTGCATTAAGAAAAGATAATTTTTTCGCTATTCAGGCGCATCCGGAGAAGAGTGGTATGGAAGGACAGCAAATTATGAAAAACTTCTTAGAGATATAACATGGAGATCATACCTGCCATAGATATTATTAATGGGAAATGCGTTCGTCTGACAAAAGGCGATTATTCAACAGAAAAAATATATTCCGAAAATCCTGTTGAGATTGCCGGATTATTTGAAGATCATGGCATATCAAGACTCCATCTTGTTGACCTTGATGGAGCAAAGGAAAAACGGGTGATTAATTTACCCATTCTAAAGGAAATATCTGCAAACACAACCTTATCTATTGATTTTGGAGGAGGTGTCCAATCTAATAAGGATATTGAATTGGTTTTTAACGCAGGTGCAAGGCAGGTTACCGGAGGTAGTGTGGCAGTGAAGAATGAAGTACTTTTTCAGGAATGGTTACTAAAGTATGGCCCTGATAAGATTATCCTGGGTGCTGATGTTATGGAACGGACAATAGCTGTACATGGCTGGAAGGAAGATTCTGGTATTGATCTTTTCGATTTCCTGGAAAAATATATTCACCTGGGAATACAGTATGTAATATGTACAGATGTTGGTAGAGACGGAGTATTGGAAGGGCCAGCCACAAAATTATATGGAGATGTATTAAATTCGTACCCTGATTTGAAACTGATCGCGAGTGGTGGTGTTTCCTGTTTGGAGGATTTGGACCGTCTTAAGCAAATTGGAGTATTTGGTGTTATCATTGGAAAAGCCATTTACGAAAATCGGATAGATTTAAAGGAATTGGAGAGATTTCTGTAGCATATGTTGACTAAAAGGATTATACCATGTCTTGATATTAAAGACGGAAGAACTGTTAAAGGGGTGAATTTCATTCGATTACGTGATGCAGGAGATCCAGTTGAGCAGGGGGCGATTTATGCTTCAGAAGGCGCAGATGAACTGGTATTCCTCGATATTACAGCAACTATTGAGGCACGGAAAACACTCGTTGAACTGGTAAGACGTGTGGCTGCCGAGCTTAATATTCCATTTACAGTTGGAGGGGGAATCGGATCCATAAGAGACGTTTCGGCGCTTTTAAATGCGGGTGCTGATAAAATCAGTATAAACACAAGTGCTGTTCGAGATCCAGGACTTGTGGATAAGTTAGCTCTGGAATTTGGAAGTCAATGTGTTGTGGTAGCAGTAGATACACGCAATATGAACAATGATGATTTTGTGCATACTCACGGAGGCAGGAAACCAACACCAATCAGGACTTTTAAATGGATCAAGGAAGTTGAAAACCGGGGAGCAGGTGAAATCCTGTTAACATCCATGGATCATGATGGAACCAAAGCTGGTTTTGCAAATAATCTGACAGCCAGAGTATCATCTTTATTGTCAATCCCTGTTATAGCATCTGGAGGAGCTGGTACAAAAGAGCACTTTGTTGATGTATTTACTGATGGTAAAGCTGATGCAGCCCTGGCCGCAAGTATCTTCCATTTCAAGGAAATACCCATAACAGAACTGAAAGAATATCTAAAAATAAAAGGGATCCCTATGCGGATCTGATAAAGATGAACTCAATGAAACTGGATTTTAATAAATATAATGGTC
>JBHOSY010000152.1:0-11026 GCA_042584165.1 Bacteroidota bacterium
TCAGCATGTAGATCAGGGGGTGCATCCATCTCCAAAAACTTCAACATCTCCTTTCTTGTTGAATTTTTAGTTACTGGAATAAGAGGTATCCCTTCATCCATCAATGCAGCAACATTTTTACCCTGACTTCCACCCATTTGTTGTATTGTTACCCTGCAATCTGTATTAAAAACAACAGGATCGTTTACATGATATCTATAAAATGCCCATTGATTCTTTTCTCCGGCAATTAGGCAGCCCTGGTACATATTATTGAAAATTCCTTGTCCCCATGCTGATCCAATATAGTCTTCTGTTCCAGTACCAACCAGGGTTGGAAGATCAGTATCACCATCCAAATATGCCTTAACCTCACCTTCACCCCACCAGTAACCTTTATAATCAGGATTATCAATCACTCCGATATTGGTCCCGAGAAATCTTCCACGTCCTGTTACTTTCGGAAGGATCTCGTAATCAACTCCTAAATCTGTTGGATTTTGACGATTCCAGTATGCATGGAAGTACATTACATCGTCATCATGTGTTACATTCAGGCTATAATTAATGTCATAAAACAGCATATCTAGCGGTATTTCCGCTTCATTGACAACAATAACTCTTGCTGCGGATCTGAAAGGCATTGGAATACTGCAATTAAATGATCTGCCTTCCGGGTCAGAAAACAATGCAGATTCAAACTTGACACGTTTTCCCAATCCAACACCAAAAAAATCACCAAACGGGGTACTTACTGCAGGTTCATCGGAATTGTCCCAATACATTTCAAGCTTGAGTGAACGTAACATTTCAGGAGACCTGTCACTGATAGTTATCCATATTCTGTGAATTATCCCAGCACCCGTGATGTTCATTAGAGTTATAGATTCACCGGCCTCTATCCAGTGATAGGGATGTCCTTTGGCGCCTTTGTTTTCAGTACCACCTTTACCTTTAGTACCATCCGGATTTTCAAAGGAGATCCACCGTGATTTAACTGGACCAGGATGTTTGTATAACTCAGAGAAGTTGGTTGAAGCATTATGATTTTCCCCGTTGCCATTATGATCATTGCAGCCGATATATAATAAAACCGGTAATATAATGAATGCTATTCCTGAATTCTTAATACAATATTTCATATTTATATAATTTTGTTATCAACGATGAATTTATCTACTTTAATAGTTCCTGATTTAACATCAACAAATGGTTTTCCATTTTTCAATCCTGCCAATCCCCATCCATGTTGCGTTGATATGAATACCTTGAAGTCATTACCCAGTTTCGTGTTAAGATAGAGTGTTTTTTCAACCCCATCATAGAAAAGACCGGACATTCCCTGGATCATCCCATAACTTGACATAGCTCTTGCATACCAGTGGCCACATTCATATTCATCAAATGGATTTCGGTATTGTCCGTCATATCTTTTTCTGCATACCTGGACAATATCAAGACCTTCAGTAGTAAAGCCAGATAACATCAGGTGAGCAGCAACCTGGTATTCGATACCTGTCCATACTTCATTTGAATATACAAATGGTAAAGATGGCGCATCATTTGCGGGCCACGTGCATAATAGCAGCCCACCATCATCGCCCATAGCAAAAGATGGCCGTTGTGGATTTACATGAGCTGATAGATCATGCTTCAGGTTGTATTTATATATTGCCTTCAAGTGATTGTTTACCAGGTTAGCATCGATTATGTCACTGTGAAGTCCGCAAACCGTGGCAAGCCATAATCCCAAAACCCCATCAGAAATGCAACCGTTCCCATATTGATATTTAGGCCCTTCTGTTTTGAGTAGTTCAAGAGCCTCTTCAGAATAATTCACATTCCATTGCCCCTCGGCAGCCTCAATTGGATTTGGTGCCTCCAGTCCTTCCCATGTAACTTTCTGGATGAAATATTCTCCATTATAAAGCGAATCGACAAAGAACTTCTTCCCTTTATCCAGAAGATTAGTATAGGAGGATACATCTTCTCCATGATATTCACCCATTTTTATATACGCTGCAAGGGCTCCTAAATAAAAACTCGAACACATTCCATCCGGACCCCAGAATTCAATATCGTAGGTATTGTGATGTGGTTCTTCCAGTACACCTTTCTGTTTTGGATCCCAGGTGCGTATACAGTAATCAAGACTTGTTTTAACTTTTGGAAGAAACGCTTCCATCCATTCATCATTTCCGGATATACGCCAGTCTCGGTATACTTTCATAATACCACCCAGTTGCCCGTCTGAGGCTGCATGGAAACCATGGTCCTGAATTGTTCTTATAGGAATCAGTGATCTGAAGGTTTGATGTCCTTGGACATCCTGTGATTCATTAAATTCAGTCTGCCGTAGGGTCCTCTCGAGATTTGGAAACAAATGTGGTATCGCCTGGGCATAGTTCCAGACATGTGTGCAGGATCCATGACAACATCCCCAATTACTTCCACAACCTTCAAAATTTCACATTCTGCCATCTTGCTGCCTTAATACGGTAGGTGATTTAAGGATTGTTAAATTGGCACTAATCGCCTCAAGTACCTCATCGGGTAAGGAGGAATCATAAAAGGTTTCAGAAAAAAGTTTGGACTGATCTCTTAATTTATCATAATTCGAATTCCAGTACTCGCCAACTTCTTTTGCAGTTCTGAATTTTCCCGAATACCAGGGTTTATATGTTTCAGGATTGCAGCATACGGCATCTTCATTCACTGTTTCGTCTGGTTCTGATCCCCGACGCAATTCCGAAAATGGAACATGCCAGCTAAGTAATACCTTGATAGTTTTGGATTTTCCAGGTTCCAGTGAAAATGGAACAAAAATGGAAGCTCCCGGTGCTCCGGATTCGACAGGTTCTACTGGAGAAGTATCCTGATTATCGATTTTCTTCCAGATTAAAGATAATGGATCAAACCAACCTCCACGAAACCAGCAATGATCAACAATCACTTCTTCATCAGGTATCGAAATACCAAATCCTCCTTCATGACGTGGATCAACATTTCCCTCCTGCCAAAGTAGAACACCATCAGGGAATGGAAGTATTGAATTATTTACCTGATTACTGCTGCCCGATTCTTGAGGGATATTTACTTTCATAAAATTCTCTGTATTAAAAGAAAAAACTCCATCCTGTTGTTGTCCTGATGAATTTGAAAACGTGTATTCAATACCAGCAACAGGTAGACTGGAATTATCTTCATCTATAGGGATAAAAGGACTCCATCCGGTTACGCTAACCTCTAACGGTATATTTTCATCATACAATTCAATCATTCCAAAAGGAAATCTTACATTGAATTTTGCAGTTGAGAACCTTGGCAATCCATAGGTTGTTCCTCCAAGTCCGTTTCCACTTTCCTGTTTCCCGAATATCTTCCATTTCGGGACAGGTCCTTCAAGAAGGTATGGATTTCCGAAAATACTCTGGAGATATTCCCTTCAGGATTTTTTAGACTAATAGCAGAAAAGGTTAGTGGTTCTTTATAAATATCCGGTCTATGTCGCAATGAAACATGACTGAGAGCACCGGTACCTTCTAGGCAGATCATACCAGCACCCATTCCACCCATTGGAAAGGCAACACGGTTTAGATATTCTTGCTCATATACTCCATTAAATACACGGGATTCTAATTTTTCCTGATTAATATCAGTAGCGCATGATAAAGTGATGAAAGCGAGGATGATCAATAATTTTTTCATTTTATAAAAAAATCAGGTGAATAAAAAAATCAAAAAAAATATAAACGCCTACCTCTGATATTAGAAATATGATAATCAGAAGATAAGCAAACTTACCATTAACACTATAACAGTTACTTTAGTGGATTGGTAATTCAGATATGAAAGTAATAAATCATTTACTGAATAGAAATTGCATTTTCAGTAATTAATGATCTGTTATATGATTCTATTTAACATCTTAATATCTTTGGCCACAAAAAATGATGAATGGCATATGAAATCATTGAGGTATATATGGGTGCTGTTGTTTTGGCTGATTTTTCAAGCTGAGTTGGTTAAGGGTCAATCAGGTAGTAGTATTCCATGGGATAGCCTGATCAATCACCCATGGGTTGATTCAGTTTTCAATTCAATGTCGTTTGAAGAAAGACTGGGCCAGTTGTTTATGGTCGATGCTTACAGCGACAGATCAGCAAAATATGAAGAACAATTGATCAAGTATATAACCGACAATCACATTGGTGGGATTCTCTTCCTGCAAGGTGGCCCAGAGAGACAGGCAATTTTGACTAATAAGTTACAGGAAGCCGCCGGGAAACCTTTATTGATTGCTGCCGATGCTGAATGGGGACTTGCCATGAAAATGGACAGTACAGTTAAGTTTCCATATCAAATGACACTGGGAGCGATCAGGGATCAGTCGCTTATTTATTTGATGGGCGCCTCAATAGCGAGGCAATGTCGAAGATTAGGAATTCATATAAATTTTGCCCCCGTTGCTGATGTGAATAATAATCCGCTTAATCCGGTTATCAATTTCAGATCCTTTGGAGAAAGCAGGGAAGATGTTGCACATCGTAGTTGGCAATATGCGAAGGGTATGCAGGATTATAAAGTCCTATCTGTAGCTAAACATTTTCCGGGTCATGGTGATACTGAAACAGATTCTCATCTGGATTTACCGGTGGTATCACACAATTTCAGTCGACTCGATTCAATTGAATTGTATCCTTTCAAATATTGTATTGAAAAAGGGATAGGTGGGGTAATGATCGCTCACATGAAAGTGCCAGCACTGGATCCATCTGGAACTCCAACATCTTTATCTGGCAACGTAATTACCGGATTGTTAAAAGATAGCCTCAATTTTAAAGGATTATCATTTACAGATGCATTAAATATGAAAGGTGTTGCAAGTCAATATGAACCGGGGGATGTGGAGATGCATTCAATTATAGCTGGCAACGATATATTGTTATTATCTGAAGATGTGCCATTGGCTATTGAGAAGATTAAAAAGGCTATTGAAAGTGGAAAGATAAATAGTAAGATCATTGATGAGCGATCCAGGAAAATTCTGGCCCTGAAGAAATGGGCTGGTTTGGATCGATATAATCCGGTTGATCTGGATAGCCTTTACCTGGATTTACACCTTCCACATGATGATCTTATTAATGAAAAACTTGCTGAGTCATCAATTACACTTCTTGAAAACAAAGACATAATTCCTATCCAGGGACTGGATACCTTGAAAATTGCAACTCTTTCGATTGGTCGGTTAAACGAAAGTAAGTTTCAAAAGACCCTATCCAACTATACCAAGGTAACTCCTTTTAATATCAGCAAGCATGCTTCACAGGCTGATTTCGATAACCTGTTAATCAAACTGGGAAATTATGATCTTGTTATTGCCGGGTTGCATTCAGTTGCATTATATCCAAGGGATAATTTTGGAATTCCTGAAAGTACGTTACGATTCGTTAGTCAGTTATCCAAATCAGGAAGAGCGATTATTGCGATTTTCGGAAATCCATACCTTCTTGAATCAATTAATACTATTGAACAGGCAGAAGGATTGCTTGTTGCCTACCAGGAAACAGATTTTTCACAGATAGCAGCTGCAGAAGCTATTTTTGGTGGAATACCTGTCTCAGGTAAATTACCAGTGAATATTGGGGAAAAATATCCGGCAGGAACTGGATTGGAATTGGAAAATATTATCAGGTTCAATTATACCTTGCCGGAAAATATTGGTATAGAAACAGGATCGCTAAATCGCATAGATAGCCTGGCTAACCTGGCTATTCGGGAAAGAGCCACTCCGGGATGTCAGGTTCTGGTAGCAAAAGATGGAAATATCATATTTCGGAAATGTTATGGTTATCATACCTATGATAGCCTGCGACCTGTTCAATATGAGGATTTGTATGATCTTGCTTCAGTAACGAAGGTATCCGGTGCGCTTCCATGTCTTATGAAATTGTATGAAGAGGGAAGATTTGACCTTGAAGCTTCTATTGGAGATTACATTCCATACTTTAAAAAGGGGAATAAGAAAAAGATAACTTTTCGGGAAATTCTGGCCCACCAGTCAGGTCTGGTGTCCTGGATCCCTTATTGGAAAAAAACTGTAAAAAAGAATGGAAATTTTAAAAGGAAGACTTTTAGTTCTGATAGTACCGATGAATTTAATATTTATGTAATTGATGGCCTGTACCTGCATAAAGATTATAAAGATAAAATTTATAAAACCATCCGGAAATCAAAGGTTGGGAATAAGCATTATCTGTATTCCGGACTAACATTCTTTCTTTTTCCTAAAATAATTGAAAACATCACGGGAGAAGAATTTGAAGACTATTTATATACTAATTTCTATCATCCACTGGGTTCATATAATCTGACGTTTAAACCATATGAAAAAGTTACATTAGACAGAATTGTTCCAACAGAATTTGATTCCCTGTTCAGAAAAGTTCAAATCCATGGTACAGTGCATGATGAAGGAGCAGCTATGATGGATGGGAAATCCTCAAATGCCGGTCTTTTTTCCAATTCAAATGATCTTGCCAAGTTATTTCAGATGTATGCTAACTATGGTGAATATGGTGGTCGCAGGTATTTGAACAAGGAAACTCTTAAAGAATTTACACGATATCAATATCCGGATAACCACAACAGGCGAGGTCTTGGTTTTGATAAACCAAGTTTGAATCCTGAGAATAATGGAAATACAGCTAAATCAGCCAGCCCGTTGAGTTTCGGCCATACAGGTTTTACCGGTACAATTGCCTGGGTAGATCCCGAGCATAATCTGGTATATATTTTTCTGTCAAACTGTGTTTACCAGACGCGTGAGAATAAGAAACTCTTAGAAATGAATATTCGGACAGATATCCTGGAAGTAGTGTACGAAGCAATGCAAAAATCCAGGGCTGGAAGTTAACCAAACCTTCAGTAGCTATCTCAGGAATTTGTGAAAGCTTTAATGTGGTTAACTATTTCATCAACTTCATCACTAATTTTTAACCACTTCTTATAATCCTTGCCTTCAGCAAGTTTATTTAACAGGGGATAGATAGGTTTGATATCATTCCAGTAATGTGTGTCCAGGAATATCATCGGACTGGCAAATTCATAGGATTTATAATGGTTCTGAGCTGCATCCTGGAAGATTTCCTGGATGGTTCCTGCGCTTCCCGGGGAATAAATAACACCGCCAAAAGCATATGCCAGCAAGCCTTCTTCACGTACACTGTTTTCGAAGTATTTTGCAATCAGGGCTGCAAAAGGGGTAGCGGGTTCATGACCATATAGCCAGGTGGGAATACCGATATCAGAAATCTTATCATATAATTTTGGAAACCTTTCAATCACCTGAAATGCTCTGGAGAGCCAAAATTTATCAGAATAATGTGGTGCTTCACTTAACATATTCACAGCTACGACAAGGTCATCATTGGGCCTTTTAGCCATCCATGCACCGAGATGAGTAGCTTCCATGGCTCCCGGACCACCTCCGGATAACATAAAATAGTCTTCCTCAACAAGCTGTTTTGATATTTGGGCTACTTTATAATAACTCTCCCAATCACGTCTTAATCCATGCCCGCCCATTATGGCAATGATTTTCTTTTGTTCCAGGTTTTCTAATACATCCATGAAAGCATCGGTGATAGAATGGTCATGAAGTTTCTGGGCGAGTGTTTCAAAAATTGTATCAGGATAATATTTCCCTTTTTCATTATAGTATTCATAAATCCTGAAATCTGGCGTGAGTTTATATGAATCTGGATTTGATGGATTAAATCCATCGTATAATTCATCGATAGAATAAAGAGTAGCCTTATATGGATTATATGGAACATCTATTTGTGGAAAGATCAGGTTAGGCCCTTTACTGAGGTAGGAGTGTAGACTATCGGATATGGTACATCCCAGGAAAATACAGTTCTTTACCAATCGTGATTTAAATTCACCTTCAACCGCTGACAGATCAAGATTCTGAAACGCCACATTTATGAATTCAGATTCAGATTGTATGAGCCTGTGCAACTCTTCCAGGCTCTCGATCTCATATCCTTTTTGTTTTTTCATGATTCTACTGTGTTAATTCTTATGGAAATTCAACAATAGCATAAGATATGGGTTTTATTAAATGATTATGCTGCATAATGCCCTATCAAAGCAGTCAATTTTATTCATTGCAGGCCTGTTTTAGAAAAATCAGTTATATAAAAGTACAAATTCCATTAACCGGCCCCAAGATATGTCCCAATACCAATAAGTACTGTTGATAAAACGATGACTATCAAACCAGTTATCATTACAGACCTTGTCCGGTGAGAAGTTCCTTTCCATTCTCCAAATGAAAAGCCCCAGATGTTACTGAATAGTATTATGAATGCCATGTGTAATGTCCAGCTAGCAAAATCGAATTTACCCATAAATGTAGTACCCATCCCATAAAACATGAATTGCAGATACCAGGTAATCCCGGCAATAATGGAGAAAATATAATTCTTTTTAAGTGGTGCTTTTTTATCCCTGAATTGACCAAAAGATCTGTTTTTGACTATCATACTGCCACACCAGATAAAATTGGTAGTAAATCCCCCCAGAAGAATGACAACCAGGACCAGGCTGTTCTGCCATAAGCTGGAAGTACCATGTTCAGCTGATAAGGCAGCAATAGGTTTGCCGGCAGCCAATCCAAAAGCCATACAGGCACTTAATAAACCGGAAATGAACGCAACAAGAAATCCCTTCTTCATGCTGAACTCCTTTACAGTTCTAATTATTGATCCATCTTCAACCAGTTCCTTATCTTTTCCTGCTCCAGCGAGTCCACAAATTCCAATTCCTACAAAACAAGCTATTATCCCACCGAATGTCCATAACCCGGATGCATCCTGAAAAAGTATCATGATGCGTCCTTCAAAAATGGGAGGGACCAGTGTGCCGAAAATGGCGCAAAATCCCAGTGCAACTGCATTCCCCAGTGAAAGGCCAAGATAGCGCATCGACATGCCATAGGTTAGACCGCCAATACCCCACAGGGCACCAAATAAATATGTCCAGAACTTGGTAGAGAATTCGGTGTTTTCAAGAATGAAGAAATTATTTTCGACCGCAAGTAAAGCAATGAATGCCGGGGTAATGATCCATGAGAAAATACCTCCAAACAACCAGTAATTTACCCAGGCCCAATCTTTGACTTTGGTATATGGGACATAAAAACTGGCTGCGGCAAATCCTCCTATGCTGTGTAGAATTATTCCAAAAATGGCCCCCATATCAATAAATCTTAATTGTTTCTATATTAAAAAGTCCTTTGGATTATGCGACAGTTTCCTGATCTGTCCCCCTAAAATGGGAAAAATATTACCATTTGAAAACAGGTATATTGAAAAGTAACTATTGTTCCTTAATTTGTAGTGCAAATCAAAAATATTTAAAAGTGAACTCGATAAATAAACTTACAATCCTTGTTCTTATCAGTGCATGGTTTTGCAATTCATGTTATACTGAAACAAAAGACAGATCTTCTGTATCGGATAACCGCCCGAATATTCTTTTCATCATGTCGGACGATCATGCGGAAAAGGCAATCAGTTCGTATGGACATGATTTGCTGCAAACACCAAATATCGACCGCCTGGCAGAGGAAGGTGTACGTTTTGAAAACAGTTTTGTCACGAATTCAATCTGTGCTCCCAGCCGGGCCGTATTGCTGACCGGGAAATACAGCCATCTGAATGGATTGCGGGATAACCGGGATGAGTTTGATGGGGAGCAGGTAACTTTTCCCAAGCTGTTGCAGAAAGCCGGATATCAGACGATGCTGGTTGGGAAATGGCATCTGAAGACCAGGCCAACCGGATTCGATTTCTGGAATATCCTGATCGGGCAGGGAGAGTACTACAATCCCCGCCTGGTTGAGAATGGTGATACTGCAGTAATTGAAGGGTATACAACAGATGTGATCACTGATCTTGCATTAAAAAAGTTGGATGACAGGGATCCTACTAGGCCATTCTGCCTGTTATTGCATCATAAGGCCCCTCACCGAAACTGGATGCCGGATCCGAAGCATTTTGACATGTATAAGGATGTGGACATTCCCCTGCCGGATAATTTCTGGGATGATTATGCTACCCGGTCAGCCGCGGCCAGGGAGCAGGATATGCGGATCGAGAACATGTACATGTCATTGGATATGAAGTTGTTCCCGGATGATTACGGGGAAGAAACCGGGACCGGTGGAAACAGGGGACACAATCCCGAACAGGGATGGATCAATAATTACAACCGACTTACCAAGGAGCAAAAAGCTGCATGGGATGCACATTACAATCCCATCCGGAAGCAGTTCAGGGAAGCGAAATTATCCGGGAAGGAACTGGTGGAGTGGAAATATCAGCGGTACATGAAGGATTACCTGCAATGTGTTGCATCGGTAGATGACAACATAGGAAGGGTACTGGATTACATGGATGAAAACGGACTGGCCGAAAATACACTGGTTGTATATACCTCTGACCAGGGATTTTACCTGGGAGAGCATGGCTGGTACGACAAACGCTTCATGTATGAAGAATCCCATAGTATGCCACTGGTTATAAGATATCCTGGATCAGTAAAATCAGGACAGGTAAATGAAGAACTGGTATTAAACCTCGATTTTGCACCGACTTTTCTTGAATATGCAGGGGTGGAGGTGCCGGATGATATGCAAGGAGCATCACTTAAGGGTTTATTGGAGGGTGAGCAAGGGCAGGGATGGAGGAAATCCATTTATTACCACTACTACGAATACCCCCACGGCTGGCACGATGTGAAGAAACACTATGGAATCCGGACCTCGCGCTACAAGCTGATCCATTTTTATGATGATATTGATGAATGGGAATTATATGATCTGCAGGAAGATCCGGGGGAGATGAATAACCTTGTAGAGAGTCCTGATCATCAGGAAATCAAGGAGAATTTATTGCAGGGATTGGATCGGTTAAAAGCCTTATACAAGGATAATTAACATTAATAGAAGTATTTTTATAACTTATTGTTAAAATTA
>JBHOSY010000153.1:0-10972 GCA_042584165.1 Bacteroidota bacterium
CAACATATGAGGAGGCGGATAAGCAAAATCCGCCTTCCAAAGAGGATCTTGCGCTGTTTGTAGGAAGTTCTTCCATCGTAATGTGGAAGTCGCTGGAACAGGATTTCAAAGCATATAATGTCCTTAACCGGGGATTTGGGGGTTCGCACAATTCTGATGTTATTTATTATTTTGGCAGGATTGTTAAGCCATATAATCCTTCCAAAGTGATCTATTACGAAGGCGATAATGATATTGCTTCAGAAGAACAGGCATTCAGCGATTTTATTACAGTTGCCGGGATGATAAAAGACCAACTTCCAGATACAAAGGTTGCAATTCTATCAGCCAAACCCAGTCCAAGCCGATGGCACTTGAGGCAGCAATATGAAGAGTATAATGAAAGGGTAAGGATTTATTGCCTGAATGAGCCCCAATTTGAATATGCAGATATTTTTACACCAATGATTGAGAAATATGGCAGGCCGGAAGGTGAACTGTTTGTTTCAGACAGTTTGCACATGTCAGCCAATGGGTATAAAATATGGAAAAAGATCATCAACGATTTTATAACTAAATAAGGATACTTTCAGGAGAACAAAAAAATCTATATTTTGGAATGGCATAATATCAGATAGCACCATGAAACGTATTGTTTACTCTCTATTATTACTCTATTTGTCCGGTTTTTCAGAAACGTATGGACAGGATTGGTTCATTGAAATTGAGCAAGGCCAGAAAATTGATGGATTCGTTATCGGTATTGCAGGTGATACGATCAATGGCAAAATCACTTATGATTATCCTATTGTGATGCAAAATCGTCTGATTTTTAGTGATGATAATAATCCAGATGAAGAAATACAATTTACACCATTCGATATTTGGGCATATTCTTTCAATGACATTTATTACGAGAGTGTAAAGATAAAGATGCAGACCTATCAGGGATCCTATTTATTTAATCGATTTGGGATTCTTACCTCTAAACCCGGTGCTATGGGAATATACAGGTTCTATCCTGAAAGGGATAAACTGAAAAAAAATATAAGTAGCCTGGAAGCAGAAACTGAATATGATAAGATCAAGAAGCATCCTCCCAATGATGATTTCTCAACGCTTTATATAAAAAAGCTCGAAGAACCAGCTGTTAATATGGGATCTAAATCTTTTCAAAAATCGTTTGTGGATATTATTGGGTCAATGATTTCAGATAACACTGATCTTTATAATAAGGTTAAAAATAAGGAATACACGATTCAGGATATTCACAGAATTGTTGAAGAATACAACCGCGAATACCTTTCCAGATATATGCAACGATAGGGAGGATTATCGTAAATAAATGGAAATTAAAAACAGACAGCACCATTTAGTCAGTTGTGCTTCCAATTAGAAAAATGAGATTAACTAAAAATCAGAATAGACCTTCCCAGTGCTTTCGACCTTAACATCAAGCTCTTGTGGTTCATGAAAATAGACCAGGTCACCGGTACCATTTAATGTGCCTGTCAAACTACTAAGTGGGAATACTTCAATAATATTAGATCCCGAATGATTGACGTTGATGTCATTCGCTATCAGTTCACTGGCCAGGATCTTGCCATCGTTGATACTCTTTACTGAAAGACTATTTGCCTTTCCTTTTACATCAATAACTGAAATAAAATCTGATTGCAGCGATACTTTATTGGCATTAAGTAGTAGATTGACTTCCCCTGTCGCATAAGTATAAACTCTCAAATAAGATACCTGGAGTGTATCAACCGCATATATATTTACATAATCATACATCTCTATTCTTTTCAAATCACTCATGGTAATATGTAATTCCGGATTCCCCGGAGTACGAAGCCAATTAAATAAATTCTTATCAGTAATGGTTAAAATATCCTCCTCAACAGATAATTCAATCTTAGGGATCATATTCTTCTGGGCCCGAAGGCTTACTTTCTGATCCGGCCCCTGGGATAAATATATGTCCACTTCATCAATGGCGTTGATGATATGAAACGCATCCAGATCAACTTCCACTTCAATTACTTTTCCGTTACTCTTTAGGAAATCAGGACCGGAATCACAAGAAATTCCCAGGAATCCTGAAATTATTACAACAATCAATATGTTAATACTTTTACTCATTAGAAGGATAATCCTATTCCCCATTCGGAATGATCCGCTTTTGCATAATGGGTGATGAAACCATAATGGAAATAAATTCTTTTTCCGGCATAATATTTTAAAGCCACACGTTGATAGATAGGTGCATCGGTTTTATAAGGCCTGTATAAATAAGCTCCAACCTGAAAAAGTAATGCAACCCTGTCCAATTTCAATTCATGTCCGGCCATGATTCCAATCCTTTTGTGATCAGGGTAATCATTTGAGAATTCCCCGGATTTTCTCATTTCTTCTTTCAAAGCTGTATTGGCAAAGCCATCCAGACCGAGGTTTAATATGTTTATTTTTGAAACCTGTTTTTGAATGTAGAATGTTAAAACGTAAACAGAATATTTTGGACCACCAATGGGAGTAATTTCTTTCACTCCATATGAAAAATTAATATTGTATTTCAGGGATTTATCATACTGGTAGTTTTCATCCAAGGGTTGATATGAGGGAATACCATTACTCACAAAATATGTAGCTCCCAGATTAGTTGAAAGTACATTTACTCCCTTATTTGGCAATGAATAGGCAGCCTGGGAAAAATGTGACAATGTAATGGCACCGGTCAGTTTCCATCGGTCTGTGAGTTTATATTTCAAACCAAGTCTTAACTGCATATTTCCTGTAATGTGACTACTTACTGAAACATTTTTATGATTATCGTCATTGTCATAGGGTTTATTATGAAATCCCAGGCCGGTTCCAAACTTAAAAACAGTTTCAAGTTTTCGCCGGCGTATTAAATAGAAATCCGAATAAATAAACAGGCCAAGACTTTGACCCAGGATATCAGTGCCATAATCAAAATAACCCAGAGACATTCCAACATCCGGATACCCGAAAACCTGTTCCCAGGTTTTTCCCCCATACGTATTCTTGTTTAAACAAATCTCAAAACCTCTTGTGAGCCCATGGGATAGGTGTCCCATCTTTTTATCATGTTTATATACAGAGCCAATGAACAAATTACCGCCCGTTGTAAAAGTATAATCATGTTCAAAATCAGTTGTTTGGGCTGAAGCCTTGATAATGATTATAAAAAAAATGAATATTGCGGACGATCTAAGTCTCAAAGGTTAAATTATTAAGGTTTTAAACAGCAAAATTAGAATATTCTTCAGTCCAATATGAGAATAAACGAAAAAGATGCTTTTGGAACAGGGACCAGCAGGGTAATTGGACTGGCAATTGCAAATAAATTGACTGATAATGGTGCCCGGGTAGCTGGATGGAGGAGTATTACACCAATTAACCACCTAACATTCTAGCATATGGTAGTGGATGTAGAAATAGAAACATTGAAACCAAATGGATGAAATTTATGTTTAGTAAAATCGTTTCAATTAAGATATGCCGGTTGAAGTAATCCATTTAACAAAAGAATTTGGGACCCAGAAAGCTGTGAACGATATTACATTCACCGCTGAAGATGGTCAGATCCTGGGATTCCTCGGACCAAATGGAGCTGGTAAATCAACAACCATGAAAATTGCCACAACCTTCCTCCCACCGACCAGTGGAACAATTCAAGTGGCTGGATATGATGTAATAAAGGATCCGATCGAAGTTAAAAAACTTGTTGGTTACCTGCCTGAACATAATCCCATGTACCAGGATATGTACGTGCATGAATACCTGGGATTCATTGCTTCCCTTCACAAGCTTAAAGGCAGTGAAAGCAAAAAGAGGGTAGCTGAAATGATCCATCTAACCGGCTTAGCTCAGGAACAGAATAAAAAAATTGAGGCACTTTCCAAAGGTTACCGCCAGCGGGTGGGTCTTGCCCAGACACTAATTCATGATCCAAAAGTTTTAATCCTTGATGAACCAACAACAGGATTGGATCCAAACCAGATTATTGAGATCAGAAAATTGATCAGGGATCTCAGTAAAAACAAAACTGTGATCCTGTCGACGCATATCATGCAGGAAGTACAGGCACTTTGTGACCAGGTAGTAATCATAGACCAGGGCAGGATCGTTGCTGATGATAGTGTTGAAAACCTGAAAAATGTTAAATCAGATCATGTCGTTGTGAACCTTGAATTTTCCTCACCTGTAGAAATTGACAATATCCAAAACATTGAGGGTGTAATTGGTGTGGAGGTTTCAGAAGAAAATAATTACAGGATCTTTGCCGATAAATCCATCGATATCCGATCCAGGTTGTTTCAATTAGCCTCTGAAAAGGGGTGGCCGTTAGTGGGATTGACACTGGTGGAAGATTCCATGGAACAGGTCTTCCGGGAATTAACAAGAAAGGAGGAAAATCAATAATGGTCCGTATATATCTTAAGGAAATAAACGGTTTCCTCAATTCATTAACAGGCTACCTCGTCGTGGGACTTTTTCTCACTGGTATGGGTTTACTGACATGGGTATTCCCGGAAACGAACATATTGAACTATGGTTTTGCTGATATGGGAACCCTTTTTACACTTGGGCCCTATGTATATATGTTTCTCATTCCAGCAATAACCATGAGGATGTTTGCGGAGGAGAGTAAAAGCGGCACAATCGAAATGTTACTCACACAGCCTCTGTCCGATTATGAGATCATATTCGGGAAATTCCTCGCCGGATTTTCCCTTGTAGTATTTTCGGTTTTACCAACACTCATATACTATTTCTCAATTTATCAGCTGGGGAATCCTGTAGGAAATATTGATTCCGCTGGTGTTACTGGTTCATACATCGGATTAATACTGCTTGGCGCATTATTTACATCCATTGGATTACTTTCTTCATCCCTGACCGAGAACCAGGTAGTAGCCTTTATAATTGCGGTATTTCTATGCTTTGTTTTTTACAGTGGACTTCAATCCATAGCAGCAATAAATGTTTGGGGAAACTGGTCAGCATTGATTGAAAGCCTGGGAATCCAGTATCACTATAACTTCATGAGTAAAGGGCTGATTGATTTGAAGGACCTAACATTTTTCCTTAGTGTGACAGGTATCATGCTCATGTTAACAAAATTAATTCTCAGTAGCAGAAAATGGTAATTCCAGATAGCAGGAAACTGACTGACATATTGATCTTTCTGATCGGGTTGATGATAATCGTAAATATCAACCTGCTGATCCGGAATTCTACATTTAGAGTTGATCTTACTGAAGAAAAAAGATATACTATTTCCAAACCTACAATTCAGCTTTTAGAAGATTTGAATGACGTGGTTTATTTTGAGGTTTATTTAGAAGGTGATTTCCCTTCTGGATTTAAACGATTACAACGTACTGTCAGGGAGACACTTGAGGAATTCAGGGTCTATGCAGGCGATTATATCCAGTATCAGTTTATTAATCCTTCAACAATTGGACAGCAAGGGAAACAACAATTGATCCAGCGATTGGGTAACCTGGGTATTCAACCTACCAATCTATATGCTACTGAACATGGAGAGCGAACAGAAAAACTCATTTTCCCAGGTGCTGCTGTCGCTTTTGGAGACAGGGAAATAGGTGCAATGCTCCTTAAGGGGAATAAATCGGCGGATCCGCAGGAAAGGCTTAACCAATCCGTAGAGGGTGTGGAATATGAACTTGCATCGGCAATAAGGAAACTGGTGGAAATAGACCGAAAAAGAATTGCTGTGATCACCGGGCATGGAGAACTTGAAGGTCAGGATATTGTATCAGCAAGTAATATCCTCTTAGAGTCTTACGATGTATTTCATGTTGACCTGGAACGTAAGGAAGATCTATCAGGATACGATGTCATGATTATCAGTAAACCGGAAACCCTTTTCTCTGAATCGGATAAATATAAAATTGACCAGTTCATCATGCATGGTGGTAAATCTATAATTCTGATTGACCAGCTAAAAGTAGAAATGGATAGTATTGGAAATGAGGGTACCATCGGATATCCATATGATCTGAATCTATCAGATATGTTATTCAGGTATGGAATCAGGATGAATAACTCATTTATTGCGGATCTCAATTCAGGTGCTTATCCAGTTGTAGTGGGAAATATGGGGGATCAACCACAAATCAGTTTACTTCCCTGGCCTTATTTCCCTTTGATAAACCAATTTTCAGATCATCCAATTGTTAAAAGCCTGGATGCGGTATACTTAAGATTTGCAAATGCCATTGATACGGTAAAAGCCCAGGGCATAAGAAAAACCCCTTTAATGTTTAGCTCAGTATATTCGAAAAATGTGGCAGCCCCGGTTCACATTAGCCTGAATGACCTGAAAGAAAAATTGAAGCCGGAATATTTCAGCCAGGGGCCATATCCCGTTGCTTATTTACTTGAAGGAAATTTTACATCTCTATATAAAAACAGGCTGTTACCTGAGGGGAGTGATCCTCAGAGCTTTCTTGAAGATGGTGTTGCCACGAAAATTATTATTTGCGCTGATGGTGATCTATTCCGAAATGAGATCAACCGAAGAAATGGACAACCATTCGATCTGGGATATGATCCTTTCGTTCAAAATACTTTTGCAAATGCAGATTTTATGGAGAATGCCTTGTCCTACCTTCTTGATGAAAATGGACTGATCCTATCCCGCACGAAAGAAATTAAGATACGTCCGCTTGATCAGGTCAAGATTGAGGATGGCAAAGTATTCTGGCAATCTTTAAATATAGTTCTTCCATTGACAATATTGTTTCTATTTGGTTTTCTGAAGTTATACTTGAGAAAGCGGAAATACACCCGGTATTAATGTATAAAAATAAAAACATTAAGCTTTCAATTATTCTGCTCGCACTGATTGTACTGAGCGTTATCCTGATGACCAGAGGAAGCAGGAAGCAACGTCTCGCTGTGGATAAAATGTACTTTTCAGTAGAGGATACAGCCAGTATAGACAGGGTTGAAATACGAGCTGAAGCATCCGAGAACCTTTTAACACGCTCAATGGATCAATGGCAGGTAAATGGAAAATACATGGTAGATCCCTCCATGAAAACAGTTCTGCTAACGGTCCTGAATAAAGTCAGGGCACAACGGCCTGTTCCTGCTAATAAAATAATGGAAGTAAGTGAGGAACTATCTGAAAACGGGATCCGGGTAAATATTTATTCAGGCAATGAATTAATTCAATCGTATATTTCCGGGGGTAATGGAGTATCCATTTCCTATTTCATGAAAGATAACGATGATCCCTATATCGTACATCTGCCAGGATATGACAGTTATGTTTCAGGGATCTTTGAGGTTTCCGAAAATGATTGGCGTGACCGATTTATTTTTTCTACGAATTGGATCGGTTTGAAAGAACTGAAACTTGAATATCCTGATGTAAGTGCTCATAATTTTACAATAGAAACCGCCGATATACATCTTACCATCCCGGGGATTTCACAGTTGGATACAACTGCCATGATGGAATACATAGAACTCTTCCGGTATTTCCAGGTAGATCAATTCATCAGCCAGGGAGATAATCCCATGTATGACAGCATTTTTAAGACCAATCCATATGCACTTTTATCAATTGATGATACCGGTTTTGAAAATCCTATAATCATCAAATTTTTCCAAATGGATAAGGAAGATCCAATAATGCCCTGCTTAATCGGTGATCAACCAGCTATATTGAGTTCTACCCGAATGAACCCGATTTTTAAAAAACGATCTGACTTTGAGAAAAAATGAATACACGAAAGACACAGAGGTGGCACTGAGGACACGGAGACGTAGAATGAATACTTTGATTAGTATAAATCTTTGGTAGATCCCTCCTATCGTCGGGATGACAATACATTACAAGGGGCATGCGCTTACGCTTGCCCCTTGTAATTACCACTGTCATTCTGAGCAAAGCGAAGAATCTACCAAAATATTTGTCAATACGCTAACTCTTTGGTAGATCTCCGTGCCTTCTTTGTGCCCTCTGTGTCCTTCTTTTTATTTCGATCGTTCGATTGTAAAATGCACGAGGTCATTTAAGGAAGTTTTGTATTCGGAATCCTTGAAATCATCCAACAGAAACAATGCTTTATCCAGGTATTCATTCATAACCTTTTCAGCATATTCAATTCCATTAGCCTCCTTCACAAAATCCACGATCTGGTTCAATTTTTTCTGTTTCTGGCTTTCATTCTTGACCCAGCGAATGATTTTCTTTTTCTCCATCCAGGAAGCATTCTGCAACGCATAGATCAACGGTAAGGTAAGTTTCCGTTCCCGAATGTCAATTCCGACCGGTTTTCCAATCTCATCGGATCCATAATCAAAAAGATCGTCCTTGATCTGGAACGCCATTCCCACCGATTCACCGAATTCTTTCATCTTTTTTATATCTTCTTCACTTGCGCCTCCCGCACAGGCTCCAACCGCACAACAGGAAGCGATCAGAGAAGCCGTTTTCTGGCGGATAATCTCATAATAAACCTCTTCAGTGATATCCAGGTTCCTGGCTTTTTCCATTTGCAGCAACTCCCCTTCACTCATTTCTTTTACTGCATCAGATACAATCCGTAAAAGGTCATAATCCTGGTGTTCAATGGATAATAACAAGCCCCTTGAAAGCAGGTAATCACCGACAAGAACAGCAATCTTATTTTTCCAGAGTGCGTTGATTGAAAAGAAGCCACGACGGTAATGTGAATCATCCACCACATCATCATGAACCAGGGTGGCTGTATGAAGCAGTTCTATGAGGGAGGCACCGCGATACGAAGTTTCTGTTATCTGACCTGCCACACCTGAGGATAAAAAGACGAACATGGGTCGCATCTGTTTCCCCTTTCGCCGGACAATGTAATTCATAATTTTGTCCAATAGCATGACCTTACTTCTCATAGCCTTCTGAAACTTCTTTTCAAAGGCTGCCATTTCCGAAGCGATCGGGGCTTGAATATCTTTTAATTTGAGCGGCATGTATGAATATTATACAAGTATAACATCAATTTGTTCATACTCAAAGTTTAAAATTCTATTATTGCACATTCGAATTCAGACTTTTTAACATATGAATAGTACAAAAAAGATTGACCCCATAATTATCCATTCCAATCATAATAACAGGCCATTCAGCATTGATGTCAATTACGCTGAGACAGGTGATCCCAAACCTATCCTTATTTTCCTCCATGGATTTAAAGGTTTTAAGGACTGGGGATATTTCAACCAGCTTTCTGATTTTTTTGCGGTAAACGGATTAGTATTCGTCAAAATGAATTTTTCTCATAATGGGACAACTCCTGATCATCCCATTGACTTTGTTGACCTTGAAGCTTTTGGCAATAACAACTTCAGTATCGAACAGGATGATCTGGGGAAAGTTATAGACTGGATCCAATCGGATGAAAATCCGGTTCCGGAAACAGAAATGGATAAGCAAAGAATCTTTCTCGCGGGACACAGCCGGGGTGGGTCTGCCATCATACTTAAAGCATGGCATGACGACAGGATTAAAGCAATATCTTCATGGGCGGGATTGAATGACCTTGATAAGCATTATACTGACGAACAGTTGGAGATGTGGAGATCCGAAGGTGTATTGTACATCGACAATATGCGGACCAATCAAAAAATGCCATTGTATATTCAACTGGCGGAAGATTTTATTGCGAACAGAGAGAAATTTGATGTCCCTGCCGCCATAAAAGAATTGAAAATCCCTATCCAGATTGTCCATGGATCCAATGATGAAACCCTGCCTGTCATAATGGCTCACCAGACGAAACGCTGGAATCATGAGGTGGAATTGGTAATCATTGATGGTGGCGATCACACTTTTGGTGGGAAGCATCCCTGGATTCATGATCACCTGCCAGAAAAAGCGAAAGAAGCTGCCGAGGCGACGGTGGATTTTTTCAGGAGGTGTAGATAGGACACAGAGAACAAAGGGGATACACGGAGGATAAGAAAAATATCATAAATACGATTAATCTCGGGCAGATCCCTCCTCTCGTCGGAATGACAAAATTCTTAAAAGGGGCAAGCGGATGCTTGCCCCTTTTAAGCTCGCTCTGTCATTGCCTTCACTTTAGATACGGTGGCTATAGATGCTTGAACCAGAAGGTTAGCAGCGGTCAGATCGTTAAAGCTCTAAAATTCTATAGAGAATTATATTATAGAATTATCCTTGTTGGATATTAATATATCCTGTCTCCTAAGGGTCCGATTGCTTGATTCTATACAGGTGATACGCACAATCAGGGCCAATGAGTTTTTTGGCGGTTTGGACTGGGAGTTTTATCTTACCGCGAAGGATGAGATCCCGGTATTTATATTTAAGGCGTATGGTTTCGGATTTGATTGAATTCACACCCTAAAAATAACAATTTTTCAAATTCAAA
Source organism: Bacteroidota bacterium (assembly GCA_042584165.1). Taxonomy (GTDB): domain Bacteria; phylum Bacteroidota; class Bacteroidia; order Cytophagales; family Cyclobacteriaceae; genus JBHOSY01. Next base: position 10,416 of record JBHOSY010000153.1, read on the forward strand.
ATCCAATTAATATAATTCACTTATTCCAGGCCTGACCCGGGATCTCCGTAATTTTTGAAGTAATTATATTATGGAGACCTCGGCCTGCCTTGTAGAGTATTTCGCACTGGTGGGCAGACAGGCTCGGTGGCCGGGGAGGATTGAGCGTTAAAAAATGATCCTGTGAATCATTTTAGCAAAAGGCCGGCCTGCAGGGCAGATAATTAATCAATAATCTAATTTAAAGTATTACTATTCAACTGATATAACATCAACTCCATTCCAATCCGGATTGGAATCCGTCATCATAACCGCATTGGTTTCTATTCTCCACTGATCAAGCATCTGGTAGAGACTGTCCACCAATTCAGGTTTTTCTGCTGACAGATCATTTGTCTCACTGATATCTACTGCCAGATTATACAACTCTTTTTCCCCCGATTCAAAATCATGAAAAAGTTTGTAATCTCCCATCCTGATCACACTTCCCGGATTTCCTCCCTGGTTTGCATAGTGTGGGTAGTGCCAGAAAAAGCGAAAGAAGCTGCCGAGGCGACGGTGGATTTTTTCAGGAGGTG
>JBHOSY010000154.1:0-10970 GCA_042584165.1 Bacteroidota bacterium
ACCGCCCATTCATATAATCAGTTATTATTGTGTCCAAGTTGTTAAGCAATAACTAACTAAACTCCAGGAGGATTCTTTTTTTTCAAATACCCTCCTAATACCCAAAGAATTGAGGGATCCATAAAGCAAGATCAGGTATATACGTCACCAGTAATAATACCACGATCATTGCAAGGAACATCGGCAAAAGTGGTTTGATCACATGCTGGATCTTCACATTAGCCACACTGCAACCAATAAAAAGTACAGAACCGACTGGTGGAGTACATAATCCCACACTGAGGTTTAATACCAAAATGATCCCGAAATGAATAGGTGATATTCCTAATTGTGAGGTAACAATAGGAAGGAAGATTGGAGTAAAAATCAGAACTGCAGGTGTCATATCCATGAATACCCCCACAAAAAGCAAGATCATGTTTATGATTAGCAGAATTACAAAAGGATTTTCACTGATACTCAGAAGACCTGCGCTTACGTTCTGAGGAATGTTCTCATAAGCCATGATCCACGACAGGCCCATACAGGCAGCAACCAGTAGCATGACAATGGCAGTTGTTTTAACAGATCTTAACAGTATATCCGGCATATCCTTCCATTCCACTTTTTTATAAATGAATGCCAGGATCAGCGCATATAACACCGCAACAGCAGATGCTTCCGTGGCAGTAAAAAAACCAGCAACAATCCCTCCGATTACCAGGACCAGCATCATCAGGCTGGGTAGTGCCCTGAGGAATTTAGTAAATCCGTCTAAAGCTCTGACCTTATTTCGGATGGTCCTCCGAATCATGAATGCACCTAATATTCCTAATAAAGAAATCCATACTACCCGATAAGCAAAAACAGATAAATGATCATGCGCATAGATCAGACAGTATACTATGAAGAATATTGCAGCAAATACAACACTTACCTTTAGTAATGTCGTAAGAACTCCCGACATCCCGTTTTTCTTATATACCAATAAAGACATTGCTGTTAACATAATCGCCAAACCCGTCATAATTCCAGGCACATAACCTGCCAGGAATAGGGCAGTGATTGATGCTCCTCCACTCGCAAGCGAATAGACAATTAAGACATTACTGGGTGGAATGGATAATCCGGTAGTGGCAGAACTGATATTCACAGCAGCACTGAAATTTTCGTTGTAATTTTCTTTCTTCATTTCGGGGCCCATGATGCTACCTATGGCGGAGGCTGCAGCCGCAGAGGATCCGGAGATGGCTCCGAACAGCATATTAGCAATCACATTAACATATGCCAGACCTCCTGTTAAACTGCCTACCAGCGATTTGGCTAAATCAATCAGCCGATGAGCAATACCTCCTGAATTCATAATATTTCCGGCTAATATGAAAAACGGGATTGCCAACAAGGCAAAACTATCAAGCCCGGTGGCCATTCTCTGCGCGAAAGTTGTAAAAGCAGGTAAACTGTCAATGCTTACCAGCATGGTAAGAATTCCTGATATTCCAATTGCGTATGCGATAGGAACGCCTATTGATAAAAGAACAATAAAACTCGCAATCAAAATAAAAACGCCTAAATAATCCATATAACCTCTTAATTTTCTTCCTCCCTTTTTAATCTATATAAATTGTCAATGCTGTAGAAAACGATTAATAAACCACTGATCGGAAGTACTATATAAACATAACCCAGTGGAAGCTGCAGTGCGGCCGATTTTACCTCAAGAGTAAAACGCGTATAAACAAGCCATATGCCTCCGACTACCATTACTAAAAATGCAAATAAAAGAATGCAGAGATTTATGATTGTTACAAGCATTTTTTTTCTTTTGGGACTTGCTTTCTGAAGCATAAGATCAATGGCAAGGTGTTCTTTTTTACCTGTTACATATGCAGCCCCAAACAAACTCACCCATATTAAAAGAAATCCTGCCAACTCATCTGTAAAAGAACTGGGGGAGCTTAGAACATATCTGCTGGTTACTTGCCAGAGCACATCGATTACCAGGATGCTCATTATAAGGACAAGGAATCCCTCCAGTATTTTGTCTACGTTCTCTCGTATTGTCATGTCCCCTTAGTTTTAAGAAATATTAATTAGTAGCCTGGATCCTTTTTATATATGTATAGATAGTCGGATGATCTTTATAGGATTCATAAACATCACTCACTTTATCGGCAAAGGCTGCTTTATCCGGATAATAAACTTTCACACCTGCCTTCTGAACCTCTTCCAATGATTTTTTCACAGATTCCTTCCATAATCTTCTTTCAACAGCAACAGATTCATCAGCTGCCTGCTGGATCCATTTTTTTTCTTCATTACTCAGCTTTTTCCAGATATGCTGACTCATAATCAGAACATCCGGGACAGAAGAATGCTCATCCAGAGAATAATGCTTACATACTTCATAATGGTGAGAGGTGTAAAGACTGGGGGGATTGTTTTCTGCACCATCTACCACGCCACTTTGTAGGGCTGTGTATAGCTCTCCGAAAGAAATTGGTGTTGGCGAACCGCCAAGTGCCTTCACCATATCCATGGCAGTTTTACTCTTCATTACACGGATCTTCATACCTGTTAAATCTTCAGGTTTAAGGATTGGTTTATCTATGGTATAAAAGCTACGGCTACCGGCATCATAAAAACATAGACCCCGGATGTATTTGTTTTGAGTACTTAATAACAGGTCCTTTCCGATATCACCATCCAATACGTTAAAGGCGTGATCTTTACTTCGAAAAATATAAGGAAGTCCCAGTACCTTGTAATCATCAGTGAAGCTTTCCATTACAGCTGCAGAAACCTTTGTAATGGCCAGGCTACCAATTTGAAGTAGCTCAACACATTGCTGTTCAGACCCTAATTGTTCGCTGTGATAGATCTGTATATGTAATCTTCCATCGGATAATTCTTCACAACGATCAGCCATAAATTGCATTGCGCCATGAACTGGATGATTGGTTGGGAGGGTATGTGCCAGCTTCAGTTTCCGTACACGAGATACTTCCCTGCACCCAGGTAGAAACCAGATGCACATCACATTGATCAGCATTGTAAAAACCCAATAACTAATCCGTCTCATTATCATTCCTTTATGTTGTTTTAAGCTTTACGAATTCTCAACATTCCATACACACTCTGCGGTTTCAAAAGAAACTACGCGGAAGACACTGAGGAAGCATGGAAGTCACGGAGGGGAAATTATTTCTTACTTTTAATTTCCTTGATAATTTTGATGGCCTCCCTGGTTTTCTCTTCGATTGCTTTATAGTCAAAATTCCCATTTTCATCCTTTATCATAAGCTGGGAACCCATACCCGCACAGAAGACACCGGCTTCAAACCACTCAGTAAGGTTTTCCTCTGTAGGTTTAACGCCGCCAGTTGGCATTATATCCGTCCATGGACAGGGAGCCTTTATAGTCTTTACAAAGCCAGGTCCACCCACCTGTGCCCCCGGAAAGATCTTAACTATCTCTGCTCCCAGTTCTTCGGCCCTGCTTATTTCATTCAGGCTCCCAGCACCAGGAGACCATGCGATCTTCCTGCGGTTACATACCAATGCCATATCTTCCTTCAAAACAGGAGAGACAATAAAATTAGCCCCAAGTTGAATATATAGAGAAGTAGTGCCGGCATCAACTATTGATCCAACGCCTAATATCATTTCAGGTGCTTCTTTAATAGCGAATTTGTTTAATTCAGTGAATACTTCATGAGCGAAATCACCCCGGTTGGTAAATTCAAAAATCTTCGAACCACCTTTGTAGCATGCCATTAATATTTTCTTACACACTTCAATATCAGGATTGTAAAAAACCGGAACGATCCCGTTATCTTTCATTGTATTGTAAACTTCAAGTCGTGTAAATCGAGCCATTGTTGTACTGTTTTATTCTATTTACTGCAATATAAAAAATACTCAGATCAGAACTTATCTTTTAACGTATGAAGTCCACTTGCGCCATTGGCTTGGTGGACAAAAATGTTAAACGAAGAACCAGGGATGGAAAATAAATCCGGCTCCTATCTGTTAACTGTCAAACTGAAAATAATTCTTTGCATTATAATAACAAATATCTTCCACCATCTTTCCTAACCAATCCATTTCATCTGGAAGTAAACCATTCTGTACATCTGTACCTATCAGATTACACAATATCCGTCGGAAATAATCATGCCTTGGATAGGAGAGAAAGCTTCTGGAATCAGTAAGCATACCAACAAATCTACTTAGCAGACCGAGATTTGATAGTGCATTCATCTGCCACTCCATAGCTTCCTTCTGGTCTAGGAACCACCAGCCAGATCCAAACTGGATCTTACCGGGGATTTTACCGTCGTTGAAATTCCCAGCCATCGTGGCGAAAAGGTAATTATCTCGAGGATTAAGATTATATAGAACAGTTTTAGTCAGTCTATCTTTTTTTTCAAGACTATCGAGAAATTTCGTTAGGGGACGGGCCACTTCAAAATCTCCGATGCTATCAAATCCAGTATCACCACCCAGTTCTTTTATCTTCCGACTGTTGTTATTTCGCAGAGCACCCAGGTGATATTGTTGTGTCCATCCTTTTTCATGATCCATTTCTCCAAAGATCCTGAGCATTGCAGATTTGAATTTCAGTACTTTCTTCCCGGATAGATCTTTACCTTTTCGTATTTTGCTAAAAATAGTATGTATTTCAGATTCATTATAATCCCAGGCATGAATTGTTTCAAGTCCGTGATCTGATAACCTTCCACCCATTTCATGGAAATAATCATGTCTGTTTTTTATTGCATCAATAAAATCCTGGAAAGTTATAATATCTGTTGAGGAAGCTTCTTCGAGTTTGATCAAGTATTCATTGAATATAGCAGCACTTTCCACTGACATCGCTTTATCAGGCCGAAATGCTGGCAACACACTGATTTCAAAACCATCATTTTTAATTTTCTTATGATGTTCAAGTGTATCAATAGGATCGTCTGTTGTACAGACTGTTTCAACCTTGAAATTGCGCATTAAATTTCTGCAGCTGAACTCAGGGATTTGAAGTTTTGCTGTTGCCTCTTCGAATATCGCATCGGCTGTATCCGGATTTAACAGATTTGTAATACTGAAAGGGTTTCGGAGTTCCATATGAGTCCAATGGTAAAGAGGATTTCGCATGGTATATGGCACAGTCTCGGCCCATTTTCTAAATTTCTCCCTATCATCCTTATTCCCTGTTATATATTCCTCAGAGATGCCATTGGCCCGCATGGCTCGCCATTTATAATGATCACCATCAAGCCAGATCTTTGTAAGGTTTTCGAATTTTTTGTCGGATGCAATTTCTTCTGGTGGCAAATGACAATGGTAATCGATGATTGGCATTTTAGCAGCATGTTCATTGTAAAGCTGAGCTGCCTGTTCATTTTCCAGTAGGAAATCGTTATCCAGAAATGTTTTCATAAGGGATAGTTCTATAGGTCTTTAAAAATAGGTTTGATGTGTTTGTAAAATAGATTATGAGTCACCTGTTGTGCAACAACATCTTTGTGCCTATCAAGCGCATCCAGAAATTGATTTCCCATTTCTCCTGCTATCTTGTAACTGCAATGAAGTAATTGTCTGAATTCAGGATTATATACAGGATTATTCTGGTCATGAATCAGGGTACTGGCGAATTTGGCACTGTCCCATTCATTCACTTCATCTATTGGGGGTAGACTATCTTTATGCACATCGATTACTGTGGAATAAGGCCCGGTAAGTTCATCGAATCTCTCTAATGCCTGTTGATATACTGCTTTGGCTATTGATAATCCATCTCCGCCTCCTAGTGCAAGTCCAGCCAGTTCTTCCAACCAAGTAGTTCCAGCTGTTTTTACATGAACACCTTTTCCATACTTCTTAAGGGCTGAATTAATTGGTCCGTAAATAGAGAATTTGTCACTACCGGAATGAACACTTAACTTTAGATTACCAGGCAAGTCAAATTCTTTAACAGCGAAATCAATAACCAGTAAATCTTCTTCAAATTCTTTATTGAATTGATCAATATCTCCGACATAATCAACTCCTTTATTAAACCTTCCAGTGAATTTGGGTGCAATAGTCTGCAACGGAATTCCTTCTGAAGATAAAGCAGCAAGGATAAAGAATAACTCGGCAGGTGTTTGGGGATCCTCTACCTCATCCATGGAAACTTCAGCAATAAAATTACCCTGACCTTTTTGTTCTGCTATATACCTGTATATATTACCAGCTTCTTCAACAGCAATAAGAAATTTTTTGGCAATGTGCCTGAGAAACGAGTCATCAACTTTAAATGGATTGACAATACCGGGGATCTTAAGGTCTCCAATATATTTTCTGTTCAATTCTATGAATTTTAATAAATTCTGTTCATCAGATTCTTTCCCAATGTAATCCGCCACGTCGATAGTAAAAAAGTCAGAATATGGAAGGAACTCATCAACATTTGAAAGGTTGATGTGATCTGCATCTACCAGATAATCCCCATTCCAGTCTAAAACTTTGATGGCTATATCTGCTTCCTGCCGCACAAGTGCCTGATCTGTTTTTACTGTTTTATGTTCCCTGTATGATTTGTTCCATACCGGGATAATGCCTATTCCTTCTTTTTTTGCCAAAATGGAAGCCTGGAGTTGAGGGATTCCCTGTTTACCAAAACGGTCACCTGTCCCAAAAGAGTATTTACCGATGCGTTTCATTTAAAAATATTTTTAATATCAAAAAATCACACGTGTGCATAAATATAGTGAAAACTAAATTAGCAGAATTGAAGTCATTTCTATTTAGATTATTCATAAATATTAGAATTTAATCCTAATATCATTGTAAATATACCTTGAATTTAAAGTGATTATCATTTGTCAAATAGACGACAATTCTTAAATTCAGGATTTCATATATTTCCAATTGTTGAAACAATAGATTCAGTAAAGGTAAAATATCAGTCAGAAATTTAATTATTACTTGTAATTGATTGATCTCAGACTTCATAATAAAATGAGAACTTATCAAAGTCAGGCTGGAATGAAGATCACACCATTAGTTTTTATACTAATGGCTATACTATATTCAAGTTGTGGTTACTATGATCCGATAAGACCCGATGACCTGAAAAGCCCTTTTCCAACAATGCCATTACCTAAATATACTGGGTATCAGACCTTTACATTAGATGGCATAAAACTTGAAATATCTGAAAATGATTATATATACGGATGCGGCAGCTACTTATATCATATAGGAAGCAGAATTGACGATACGGATGATTTTACTAATAAAGTTCATATTCTAGGATCTGGTGGGGACCCCGAAATGTTTCAAGATGAGCTTAGAATTACCATTCCATATAATATTAATTCTTTTCAATTTGAAACGGAATATAGCAATTTAATTATCTACAGATATGATTTGTTATGGCGCCCTAGTTATAAGGTCACTCTTGATGATTATGAACCGTTAACGGGATGTTACAATGATAAAGAAAACCACACCGTTTCTGTTCAAACAAATACATTGAGGGGTAGATATATTGTTGGTAGACCCTAATAATGGATATGGGTAGATGTATAATTATATATCAAAACGATTGCATCTCGCTCAATTTCTTATAAACACCATCTTTCACCAGTAGTTCATTGTGAGTACCCCGCTCTACGATCTTTCCTTCCTGTAAAACCACAATTTCATCAGCATTTTGTATGGTACTAAGTCGGTGAGCAATTACTATGGAGGTTCTGTTTTCCATAAGATTATCCAATGCTTCCTGTACAAGTGTTTCTGATTCGGAATCCAAGGCGGAAGTAGCCTCATCAAGGATTAGGATCTGTGGGTTTTTCATGATGGCCCGGGCAATACTCAAACGTTGTCTTTGCCCACCCGAAAGTTTGGTTCCCCCTTCTCCGATTGATGATGTATAACCATTATCCATTTGCATGATGAAATCATGAGCGTTGGCAATTTTAGCAGCTCTTTCAACTTTTTCGGGATCAGGATTTTCAATCCCAAATGCAATATTGTTGAATACTGTATCATTAAAGAGGATTGATTCTTGTGAAACAATCCCCATCAATCCCCGGAGTGATTCTATGTCAATTTTTTTTACCTCAATTTGATCAATGGTCAAAGATCCGCCCGTAATATCATAAAAACGGGGAATTAAATCAGCCATTGTGGATTTACCTCCACCTGAAGGGCCAACAAGTGCGATCGTTTTACCTTTTGGGATTTTCAGGTTGATATCCTGTAAAACCGGCTGAGTATTGTATGCAAAATTAACGTGTCTGAATTCTATGTTTTCAGAAAAATCTTCAACAAAAACAGGATCCGGGTCATTCTGTATATCCGGTTTTGTATCCACTACACGAAATATCCTTTCTGCTGAGGCAATTCCTCTCTGTATGATAGTAACAGCTTGTGAAATGGCTTTTGCCGGATTCAGAACCTGTGTAAATACAATAACATAGGTAACGAAGCCGGAAGCATCCAGGCTGGATTGGTCATTCAGGACCAGGTATCCACCATAAAGCATAATAAATCCAACGAATATGACTCCCAGGAATTCAGACAGAGGAGCTGCCAGTTCGTATTTTTTATACATGGATACATAGTATTTTTCATAAAGCCTGGTCTCCACTCTGAATTTTCTATTAACCAGATTGACAGCATTAAAAGCTTTGATAATGCGTAAACCCCCAATCATCTCATCCACATTATTCACGATCCTGCCAAGAGAATCCATTCCGGCCCGGGCGACTTTTTTAAGCTGTTTTGCAATGCCTGCGATGATAGCTCCGGCTATGGGTACCATGATTAATGTAAAAATAGTCAGGTTAGGAGAACGCCAGAATAAATAGGTAAATGATAGCAGAATGGTAATAGGATCACGGAAAAAAACCTGCAATGTACTCGTTACGGTCATTTCCACCTGTTGCACATCACTGGAAATACGTGACATTATATCACCTCTTCTTTCATTAGAAAAATAGCCAATGTGCAGATGACTTACTTTTTCAAATATTGTCTGCCTGATATTCTTAACTGCGGATCCCCGGATCATGGCAAGATTTATCTGTGCAAAATATTTAAAGAAATTGGCAGTAAAGTTGGCTATTATAATTACTATGGCTACATAAACCAGCGAGCCTATCTTACCATGTTCATTTGTAAATTGAATAAACTTATAATAAAAACTATGAATCAGATAATTGAATGACAATCCCCATTTTGGCGGATCAGTATATGCTTCAAGCTTAACGGGATCTATCTGATTGAAAATAACATCAAACAATGGTTTTAATAAAGTGAGGTTGATCAATCCGAAAAATATACCAAGGAATGCAAAGACTATGTACTGAGGGAGCCTGGAACTGAGTGGCTTGGCATATGATAGAATTCGCAGGTAGATTTTCATATATGTCTGTAAAAATACATCAAAGTTGGATATTTACGCCATGATTTTTATATGTACGGAATAACCAGGTGGCTGAATACTGATTGAGGTTATTGTAGAATTCCACAATAAAACCATCTTATCTATTTGCTGGATATATGGATGTGAACTGTTGCACAAAGGTGTTTTATAATGCATCTAAATCAATTATTGATTAGATTTAACATACCAGAGCATTAGTGGAATGAAGGAAAGAAGTGAAATTCAGTACAGCCGTGATGAAAAAGAAAAGATTTTTGAAGAGGAATTTCTTCCACATATTCATTCCATTTTAAATTTCGCCTATCGAATTACTTTCAATGAAGATGATGCAAAAGACCTTGTTCAGGAAACATATCTGAAAGCTTTTCGTTTCATAAATTCATTTTCTATGGGAACCAATGCGAAGGCATGGTTGTTCAGAATATTGAAGAACAGTTTTATAAATGAGTTTCGAAAGCAAAGTAAGGAGCCACCAAAAGTAGATTATCAGGAGGTCGAGACATATTATAATACTGATGAGGTTGAAGGGAACATCTATCATGACCTGAGAGTTGAGGCTGTTCAAGATATGATTGGGGATGAAGTATCAAATGCTTTGAACATGTTGGATGTGGATTTCAGGACAGTGATTATTTTATGTGACCTTGAAGGATTTACTTATGAGGAAATGGCTATAATCTTAGATATACCTATTGGTACGGTCCGATCAAGATTACATAGGGCAAGAAACCTTTTAAAAGAGAAACTAAAAGTTTACGCCGGACTGATGGGATATAAATAGTATTATTGTTAATTGATTTAAGTTAAAAATTAAAAAATTGAGGCATAAGGATAAGTTAAACGAAGCTGATTTCTGTCTGGATAGAGATAAGTGCATTCAGGTCCTTCATTTAATTATCGATGGTGAAGCGAGTGACGAGGAAGAAGTGTATTTCTATAATCACATAAATCAATGTTTACATTGCTCCCAATATTACAGGTTGGAGCAGTCCATTAGGGTGGCGTTGAGGAAAAAAATGAAAAAGAAAATAGCTCCAGAGGATTTCATCAATGAAATTCGGAATAAAATCAAAGATTCAATAGAGCCCTCAACGTAATGAAAGGTAAAGCCATTGTATTTTCGGCTCCTTCAGGATCTGGTAAAACAACTATTGTACAATCGCTTTTACTGCGAATTCCCGTTTTATCATTTTCAATATCTGCTACATCGCGAAAAAAACGAGATAATGAAACTAATGGAATGGATTATTATTTTCTAAGCGAATATGATTTCCGGAAGAAAATTGACTATGGCGAGTTTGTGGAATGGGAGGAAGTCTATGACGGATGTTATTATGGGACGTTGAAAACAGAAGTTGATCGTATCTGGAAGCAGGGAAAGGTTGTGGTATTTGATGTGGATGTGAAAGGGGGGCTTAATCTTAAAAAATATTTTGGACAGGATGCACTTGCAATTTTTATCAGAGTCAAGGATACGGATACACTGAAAGAAAGGCTTAAGAACCGGAAAACTGAAACCCATGAAACACTGAACCGAAGATTGGATAAGGCTGAA
>JBHOSY010000155.1:0-10670 GCA_042584165.1 Bacteroidota bacterium
CCTTTAATACAACAATTAGAATATTTATTTCGTGCCAACCTGAGAGTTTCATTCCACCAGAAATAATGGCTCTTTCATTGTGGAATGATCTTATGACTATCTTAACTTTTCCATCGCGACTAATCCTATTATCCAGAGTAATTGTCGATGAGCATGGATAGATTCCTTCTCTTGCAATAATATTAAGCCCATTAATTCTATCATTATCCAATTTTTCAATTGATCTCTGAATCGCTGTTTCGAGAGATAATAGTGGCCTTTTTAAAGTTCCTGGATTAGAATCCTTTCCTTCAGGACTTATATAAATATTAGCAGTATCTGTTTCTCCGCATCCAACAAATAAGACGGACAGAATGATTGCCAGAATAAAATTTATATGTCTTTTCATAAAAACCGGGATATAAGTCTACTTTAAATTTCCCTTCAGTTGTGGAAATTCTGTTTGTCCAAATGATACGTTCAAATCAGTATTCCATAAAAGCTCCTCATCTTTAAATTGATAAGTGAATTTTATTGCATGAGGTGTTTCAAAATATATTAAATTTACGATATACTTATCCACCTCTTCCCAGGCACCACTTGCAGCTATTTTTCTGGATATCAATTGAGGATTTTTTAGTTCACCAGTTTCCATTGACCCATTCCCTGCTTTAAAAGTTTTCTCCCCCTCAGAAGTCACTATGGTTATAATATTAGGTGAGATATCAAAGTCGAATGTAACAGACATAATATCCATTTCATTTGGTTCCATTTCAAAGGTTTTACCAGAAATTTCAGCTCCTAGCTGAGAATTTTCATTCCCTTTAACTGTATTGATCTTAAGGCTTGAAAGTTTTTCATTTAACAGATTCAATGCTTCCTCATTTGTGGGCAATGGATCATCCTTCATCGCTGGTAAAATGTGTCTCCAGGCGATATTCATGATGCCTTGCATATCATTTGAACCCGAAGTTATGACCAGGACCGCATTATATTCAGGCATTACTATGCAGAATTGTCCAAAAGCACCATCTCCACGGTACAGATTATGCCTACATCGCCAGAATTGATATCCATATCCCTGTTCCCAGTCACTTTCCGGATTACTTCCATTAGAGGTCTGTAATGATGTTGCTTCATCAACCCAATCCTCTGAAATTAGCCGCTCTCCATTCCACATTCCTTTTTGAAGATATAATTGTCCGAGTTTAGAAATGTCTTCTGTAGTTACACTCAAACCTGTTCCACCTTTATTGATGCCATCCGGATCGGATTCCCAGGTAGGATTTTCGATGCCCAATGGTTCAAATAATCTTGTCTTCAAGTATTCCAGTAAGGTTATGCCCGTAACTTTCTGAATGATAGCCGATAGCATATAAGTGGCTCCGCTACTATATACAAAATGAGTTCCTGGTTTGTGCTGTACTTCCTGGCCCAGGAATCCTTCTACCCAGCTTTTATCTGCTATCATTCCTCCACTTATCCCCCACTGGTGACCCGAGTTCATCTTCAGGAGATCTCTAATACGCATTGCTTTCAGATTATCACCTGGATCTTCAGGGATCTTGTTAGGGAAGAATGAGATAACCTGATCATTTATACTTACCAGGCCTTCATCCTGTGCTATCCAAATAGCTGTAGAAGTAAAGCTTTTGCTAAGTGAATATAACATATGTGGACTGTCGGGATTGAAAGGTTCCCACCAACCCTGTGCAACGATCTTTCCGTGCCTTCTGAGCATAATGCTGTGAATGGCATCCGGTTGTTCTTTTTCAAGTGCTTCAACAAATTTAAGGATCGCATTTGAGGAAATACCTTCAGCTTCCGGGGTGCTGTACCCATGCTCTTCAGTAGATTTATCATCTATTACAGAAGTACAGGATATAATCAGGAAAAATGAAATGGTGAAAATAAGTGAAACTAGTCTTTTCATGAGTTTAAAAAGTTAAATAAGATTTAATCACGGAATGTAATCAAAAACCACAATTTCAAAAAAAAATTGTATTGTTCTATCAACAATGCTTAAAATGATTCACCAAAACTCACATAAAATCCGGATTGCCCCTTACTGCCAATCGCATAATCAAATCTCAGGTTTGTGTTTTCTTTTCTATCAACTAAAAATCGCAAGCCAATACCGGCATTTGGTTTGAAGTTATCCTGATTAATATTTGTATAATCACTGTATATCATGGATAGACCTCCAAATGTTGCCAATCCAAATCTCCAGATCATATTTAGCCTGTATTCTACTTGTAAAGATGAAAAGTTATTATCTCTGAATCTCCCATAAAAATAACCCCTAGCATATTTGTCACCCCCTATTAGCGAGTAATCATAAAATGGGGGCTCACCAAATACCAATGAATTATAGAAACGACCGGCAAATGTTTGATTTTTACTCAAACCCCAGCTATAATATTTTCGAATATCAAAAATGGTTTGATCATAATTGTTCAAACTGAAATTAAATGTGTTAATAAACTCGATATAAGTCCCATTTACAGGTGTTAAAATATTGTTCCTTGAATCTTTTAGGAAAATGAAATTGATTCCAACATTAGATCGATCTTCCAGTTCAGGATAATAAATGTGTTCATCTTGATATTCAACATTTGAATATTTGCAATATTTTATTCCACCACCTATAAATAAATCAGTATTAATGTTTTTCAATAAATTAATATTCATTTTAATCCTGTTGCTTTCGAAGTTGATATCCACTGTATCAGGTGTATTTTCTCCGATACCGTAGTATAGGTCAGGATATTTTGAATAATGTAATAGCCCTTTGCTAAGCCATGTTTCCTCTTTAAAGAAATAATTCCATTCTGATTCAAGAATAAGCTGTTTTTCCCAGGTATAATTGATCTCTACTTTCGCATTTGATGTTCTGGTCCTCCTATCCTGGTAGAGGTCCACATTAAACAGAGTGACTGCACCGATATAGGTTCCGGTTTCTGGTGTATAACCAAATACAGGTACAGGAAGGATCTTGATTTTTTTTAATCGGGTTGTATCCTGACTAAATGAGTGATGCCCGCTAAAAAAGATAGAAATGGCTAGAATTATTTCATGCAACGTAGAACGATTCATAAACGATTTATCACTATGTGATCAATTAAATATTATTAAGTTTAATTATACTATAGATAACAGCAAAAAATAACCTTATGGTAAAAGAAATTCTATATACGGAGTTTGACAGCGTTTAGAAATCATACCTCCACAGATTATTGTTTAATTTGAAAGGTATTATATATTTGTTTTAATGAGAAGCAGTATTCTAATATGGAAGTTTTTTTTAATTCTACTTAATATCATCATTTTTCAAGCATCGCAAGGGCAAGTTGCACAAACTTCATCATTCGTCTATAAGGTCAATAGGAAAACTGAAATACCATTAACTGTTGGATTGTTCATCATCAACGAATTTGGATATAATTACATACACAATAAAACAGGATTGGATTCCATGGAAATTCTGCGATTGGATGCAAATGATATCTGGAAGTTCGACCAATTTGCTACGAAACAGGATGTAGCATACAAGGATCGGGCTCGTAGAATTTCTGATATAGGACTTTATTTTACAATTGCTTTACCGGCTTTTTTAATGCTGGACAATAAGATTCAAAAGGACTGGATCGATCTGTTGGTTCTATATGGCGAAACCCATGCGATTGCCACTTCCCTTCATGTTCTTACCACGGGAATATTCGATCGCATCCGTCCATTTGTATACAATCCTGATGTTACTTTCAGTGATAAAACAGGCAGTGGTACTCAGACATCATTCTATAGTGGTCATGTATCGTCTACTGCAACAGCTTCTTTTTTCATGGCAAAAGTTTATAGCGATTATCATCCAGAATTGGGCAATAAGAAATTATGGCTCTTTTCAGCGGCACTTATTCCACCAGCTTTTGTTGGGTATTACAGGATCAAAGGCATGAAACACTTTCCCTCGGATGTGATTGTGGGAACTGCTTTGGGAGCCTGTACCGGTATATTAATTCCTCATCTGCATAAAATCCAGAACAAGAACAACGATTTAACTTTCATGCCATATGCTGGCAAGATCACAGGTTTGAAGATTAGATATGCGATAAACTGATGATGGTATAAGCAAATAGTCTACAAGTCGAGGTAAGATTATTGATAATTTTCAGCTTATGTTTCAATCCCCAACGGACAGTGATCGGATCCCATAAATTCTGGTAAAATGAATGCTTCCTTCACATCAGAAACGATTGATTTACTTACAATGAAATAATCAATCCGCCAGCCGATATTCTTGGCCCGCACACCTAATCGGTAACTCCACCAGGTATAAGCCACTTCATCGGGATGGTAATGCCTAAATGTATCCACAAACCCTTTGTCCATAAACCTTGTGAATCCATCTATCTCAGCTTGAGTATATCCTGCAGTTTTATTGTAATTGGCTTTGGGTCGGGCAATATCAATTGGTTGATGTGCCACATTAAAATCCCCACATGCTATAACTGGTTTTTTCTTTTCCAATGATTTGAGGTAATTAGTAAAGTCAACATCCCAACCCTGCCGGTAATCAAGTCTGACAAGACCATTGCCGGAATTTGGAACATAAACATTCACCACATAAAAATCCTTGTATTCAAGCGTTGTAATTCTTCCCTCCTGGTCATGCTCATTAATACCCATATCGTAATCCACTGATAAAGGTTCGGTCATTGATAAAATGGCTGTTCCGGAATATCCTTTCCTTCCTTTGGATCCGTTGGCATATACATGGTAACCTTTAATGGATTCGACAGCTTCACGTACTTGCTCTGGATTAGCTTTTGTTTCCTGAAGACATAATACATCTGGCTCAAGTTTATTAATAGATTTACCAAAGTCCTTTTTCATAATGGCCCTTATACCGTTCACATTCCAGGATATAATTCTCATATATTTTGATATATTTTAATCAATATTATGAAAGGCTCCACAATAAATAACTAAACCTGATCACTAATCACTAATCACTGATCACTAACAACCAACAACCAATAACTCACTAATGATGATGATCACCAGGTCCATGTATATGCCCATGGCTGATTTCTTCTTCTGCAGCTTCGCGAACATCAATAATTTCACCTGAAAAATCCAGGACTTTGCCAGCCAATTGGTGGTTAAAGTCCATTTTAACGGTATCATCTCCGATTTCCAGAATGATCCCTTCCAATGGATTACCCTGGTTATCCTGCATGGGCACACTATTTCCAACAAACAGGAGATCATCTTTTAATTCTCCTTCCACAATAAAAATATTTTTAGGAATATCCACAATCACATCCTGGTCGATATCGCCATAACCTTCTTCCGGCTGCACAGTAAACTGATAACTATCACCTTTCGATAAGCCTTCTAACTGTCTCTCAAATCCCGGAATCATGGAACCCGCCCCCATAAGGAAAGTCAATGGATTGGACTTGTCAGCTTGGTCGATAACTTCTCCATCAACATTTATGCTATAGGTAACAGAAGGAACTGTGTTTTTTGCGATTTTCATATTGCGATTTTTGTAAGTGAGCGACGAAGGTACATATTATAAACAGGAACACAAATGCCGATAACTTGTTTTATCAAATAACAAATAGTATTTGTACTTCATGTTAAGATGGATCGATTATTTGGTTTAAATGTTTATGGGTTTATTGGTTTATGTGGGGAATTTGAATAGAAACCAATTGTAAACTGTCAATCCCGAATCTTCGATTCGAGTTTACACACGAATTTCATAATTCGGTGAACACTCGAGGCTTTACCTCGGTGCTGTCAACTGGCTTGGTTGAATCATACCCCAATCTTTGTGCTACCAACTATGAACAATGAGCTTCAAATTACAAGCTAACGTACTTCAATTTCATCGATAAATATCCAACTCGAAGTTCCTGCTGCATGATGCCAGACAGGTGGCTCACCCATATTTTCTCCCACCACTTTCATGTACCTGATCTTTTTAGGATAGAAACTGATTGGAAAATATTGAATGTCATTGACTTTACTTTGTTTCGTGAGTGGACGTTTATTCCGGACTCTTCCCAGCCGAATAAAGTTCTCGCCATCATTGGAGAAATAGTACGTCACACTTTTTGGAAAAAACACCACATGATTAGTAACCTGCAGAAAAGCGCAGGAGGCTTCTGTTAATCTTATTGGATCTCCAAAATCAATGATTGCTTCAAGATCGTTTCCTTCAAAGCCCAGCCAGTTTGCAAAGAAACTTCCCCCACCAAAGGCGCCATCAGTCAGTACCTGAGGATCTTCATCAGCATATTTGAGTGGGGGTTGAAGAAGTGTTACATCTTTACCCAGTGCATAATTTGGTTTTATAGCTCGCTCGATTGTTCGGTTATATAATGCCATATATTCATCAACAGAAAAGCGTGTTTCGTTCATCCACTTTATTTCATTCGCCAGGCAGGTCTGCTTGAAATTTTTCAGTCGATTTGCGAGTCTGTCAGAAACTTTCCTTTTACCATCCGTACCGGTTATAATAAGTGTGTAGGCAGCTGATAAATTTTTCCTCGAGGCTTCGAGTATGGCATAGTCGACACTTAATCTGGCCACCTTTACCCGTTGTAAAACTTCAGATTTTTCCGCAACAGCCTCCTCAGCCTGGTCATACCATGTATCATATACCTTTAGTAATTCAGGTTTAAGGAAAGAAGAGAACGCCTGGGCCGGATCACCATAAAGGAACAGAAAATAATCCGGATTTTTGTCTAATTCTTCATGAACAGTGTTTATATAATTAGCGATGTAAGGTGCTGCTTCATCGTAATATCCTGTTAAAAAATCACTCATGATTGAATCCAGATCAACATCAGGATTCCAAAGTAGCTTCGCAGTCAGATAAGACCTCAGCTCGAACAATTCACTGGGATTATGACTGTGTTGCTCGAATATCCATTTAGCATTGTTGTCACGAAACAGCTTGATGTTAGGCTGCAGGGTATATAAATTTGGGAAGGGTGCAAGAAAGTTTGTAAACTGTGTAGTATAATCCCAGATGCGAATGTTATCTGTTAGTTTTCCCCAATCGATCAGGTCCTGAGCAAAGTCCCTGCAGTTATCTTCGATTGGCGCACTACGATCACACTCAATGGAGCAAAGCGTAATTAAAACATTTGGTGCTGGCTTTAAAGTTGCCGGGGCCTTCCTCGTGTATTGGTAGGCCAGTGTAGAGATCATCTTATCAGGGAACTCATTAGCTATGGCATTCACAAATTCAATCATCGATCCGGATGGGGATCCTTCCCTATCATCAATAGCTTTACAATGCTCGCACTGACAATGTTGTCCATTGTCATCCTGACTAACGGAAATTACATCAGCTTCAGGGTAACGCTTTAACATTGATGCAACGGAATCCCTTACAATTCTGAATACATCCTCATTTGTCAGGCATAGTTGAGTGGGAAGTCTTTTCCCATTCCTGAGGGCGAAGTACTCAGGATGTGAGTGGTAGAATTTATCTTCAGGAAGAAATCGGTGAAAGGTATGAACCCTTGCTACCGGAACGTAACCTGGAAAAGCTTCATAAGTCACTTTTCGTTTATCAGCAAAATTATGGTTGTCATAATATAATTGTGAATGAACTGTTCGCGTGGTAACCGGAGGTGTGTAGGAATAGTTAAAATCGCCTGCAAATTCGATTGATTTCAGTGTAGGAATATGTTCTACTTCCGATGTGTAAAATCTGCATCCCAACTGTTCCTCAAGAAAAGTATATACTGCATCCAGTGTACTTTTTGAACTTCCACCAGCGATTATTAATTTATTGTCATTTACTGTTATAAGTATCTGGTGCTTACCAGTACTGTAACTACTCAGTTTGGTGGTATTCCCAACCCAGATAACCTTCTCTGAATCATCAGCGCCTTCTATAATCAGGGGTAGATTTATTCCAGTTACATGTTGGATATACTTCTGCAATTCTTCGGCCGCTTTTTTCTCCAAATCATCTGATTCGGATGGTATCATGATTTTATAATCTGAAGTACCGTTATCAACAATTTTCAATTTGGATAGATCCTGACATGCGCTTATTATGACCAAAAAGAGCAGGGTAATGAATAGGTGAAACTTGTTCATGGTTATTTTTTGAAATCTAAAACAATAATTATCAAATAGTTTCATTAAAGGTAATTTTTCAAATTGATATTGACAATGGGAAAACCCTGCGATATTATTTAACTTGTATGTCATCACCTTATTTTTTCATATCATGGAAAATACAAAAAAGAAAGAACCAGTTGAGATTGTTGTTACAGTAAACGAAGAAGAAGTCAGCCAGGCTATGGCAAATTATAAAAAGGGTAAGGAAAATCCCTGGGATCCTGTTGACGCTTTTAATCTGGGAAATATCACAAAAAATGCTGCCAGGATTCTTGCCAGGTATGCTAAACTTAAAATGAATCCGGACTTACCTAAAAAGCATCAAAAACGATTGATAATATTTGCAGCCTGTATCATCCTTCTTTCTATAATCCCTATTATCTTTTATGGCAATTATATTGTCACAATTATTGCGTTAATCTTTGCTGCCGTTATGTATGGTGTGATTTTTTCGGAATATAGAAAGCTGGCTATTGATATAATAAAAATCAGCACTGCGGAGGAACACAACTGGTATTATGATCCTGCAGAAGACCCGGATAAGTGGAGCTTACTTGAAAAAGAATTTCCTGAAGTATTTCGTTTTGGAAGCAAAAACCAGAATGTCGAAGACCAGTTTTGGGGATCCATTCAACGCGATGAAAATGAATATGATTTTTATTCTGGATTATTCCACTATACAACAGTTACAAAAGGTCATAGTACAACAACGGCAGGAGGACAAAGATCAACCACATCGGATAGTACTTCTACATATCATCATAATTTTATTTGTTTCAGGTTGAAAAATGAACTGGAGACCAGGTTATTGCTACAGGCATATAAAGTTATGAAAAAGGAAAAAGCGCCTGACACTAATCCCCTCTCCTTTACTGAAGCGTTTAAGCTTTCATTTGAGGGATCAGTTGAAGAATCAAGTACAGATATTCTAAAGACATTGTCCAAAAGTGTGCAAAATAACCTTCTGGATATGCGAAAAGCCCGAGGTCCATTTAATGTACTGTTCACAAAAGATTGTGTGATTTTCAGCTTTTATGGGCCGTTGTTTAAATCAACGAAAACAGATTTGATGCATAAAGGATTGGATATAAGATCGGAGGATAAAGAATTTATTGATAAGAACATGAATGAATTGCTTGATTTGACGATAGAAATTGTTAAGTATCTAAAATAGATGATTACCCTGAAGTTATATTTCATATACTTCAGGACTGATGATTTGATTATTTGGCGAAATCAAAAATGATATTGGTTAGGTCAAATCCGAGCCCCCGGGAGTTCTCATTCTTTCCAACAATTTTAAACATAACCTGATTTGGACCTTCGTTGAAATGAAACCTTCCCATTGATATACCCCTGGCGATTAAATCCTCTATATTATAAAGGTCAACTTCATTCCCAATGGCAGCTTCATCCCTGAATATTTGAACCTTTCCCTGTTCATGTCCTTTCACTACATCAAGGCTTACATCATAGTAACCGGAAGCAGGCAATTCACAGGTAAAACTTATGGAATGAGGTCCGAAATAGTCCTGGTCCTTACCCCGCATGGAGAGCACCCTGATGTCTCTCCCATTTTCATCCTTTACACCTGATATGCGTTTTTCAATTACTGCATTGTTGATCGAAGATGAATAAATTGGCACATTCCACCAAACAGCAAAAATAATCCTGGTTGGATCTGTTACCATTCTTTTCTCAACTGGCAGCAACATCAGGTCACATGTCGGGCGATCTTTTGAATACAGGTAAGTAACGCCTACATAGTCATTTAATAATTCATTCCTCTCAGGTGCGTGTTCAATGGTCTGAAGGATGCTTTCGTTAAAGGCATAAGCATCTCCCAACATTATTCGATAGCCACCTGTTCTTCCAAGATGTTTTTTATAGTCAAGACACCCACTAAGCGGACGTGAAACACGAGTTTCCCATCTCCCGGGTACGTCATACCAGCCACCATTATAGAAATCCTCAGAACCAGTTCCGTGAATTACCAATTCACCATCTATTGTTGTCTGATCATCACCTTCGAAATAGTAGGTATTGCCAGTTTCCATGCCCTGAGATTGCTGAACTACTCCTACGATATGTCCAAGTCCTTTTGTATCAATGAAAGTAAATGGGCTTCCTTTTGTGGTCGGATTTTCACGACGCCATATGGTATAGAATTTCCCTTCATTTTCCTTTTGCCCAATGGGAGAAAAGAATACTTCTGCCTGGATTGAGATCGGTTCATTTAAACTTTCATCCGCATGTAATTCAATTCGTCCAGACCTCTCAAAAGGCATTGGCCAATAGCAGTAATTTTCATTTTTCTCATTAGTTCCAACCAGCAATGATTTCATGGCCGGTTCTCCCCAGGCATATCCAAAAAAATCTCCAACAGGACAATTGATAGCAGGTTCAGGATCGTCATCCCAAAATGCTTTTAAAACTATATTTCTTTTTTTTCCGCGTAGACTTTCCGAGGGTTTCAATCTTATTCCTACTATTCTACCGGGACGATCTGCATAAAATATTTCAACTTTTTCGCCCGT
>JBHOSY010000156.1:0-10667 GCA_042584165.1 Bacteroidota bacterium
CCGGAGGAGGAATCAGGAGGCTAGCAAACTAGTTGACTAGTAGACTGGAGAACTTATAAAAAAATATTTAAGAACTCTTTTTATCCAGGTGAATTGAAAAATAAATGACTTTCTAAGTTCAATACCTAATCTTGTCCTGGGCAAACCCGGACTTCCATGTATTGTTATTACTCATTCAGAATTTTTGTCCCCCAGATTTTAATTAGTTATTTTGGATTTTGAATTCATGACCATTTAAAACAAAGAGAATGTACGATATTAAAAACTTTCTGATAACACTCGATATGTCAGAAATAGACGAGTCGATGGTTGAATATGCAAGCATGGTGGTTGATAAACTAGATCTCGATAAGATCTGTTTCCTGCATGTGGTGAAACCGATTGACCTTCCAGAAGAACTCATCCATGACTATCCGGAATTAGACGATGTAATACATTCAACAATCAAATCAAAAATTGAAGATCTTATAAAAAGATTCTTTACGGGTGCCCCTGATAGCTTTGAAATACTGCTCAAGGAAGGAAATCCTGATAAAGTGGTTCTTGAAACAGCAAGAGATCTGGATATAGATGTGATCGCTATGGGGATGAAAGACGGTCTCGAAGGAGTTGGGACTTTATCGCATAAGATTGCCAAACTGGCACCATGTACAGTTGTATTTATCCCAGAAGTACTTCCCCGCAAACTTGAAAAGATTCTTGTTCCTACAGATTTCTCCGTTCATTCAAAAATGGCTGCTCAAGTGGCTGCAAAGATATCATCAAAAAATGACAAAGCGGGTATCTTTTGTCAACACGTCTATAATGTTCCTTCAGGGTATTCGAAGATTGGGAAGACTTATGAAGAATTTGCAGATATTATGAAATCCAATGGCGTTAAAATGTTTGATGCGTATAATAATTCCGAAGAACTTAAAGACATACCAATTGATATTTGTGAATTTACACTGAATAATCATGGCAGGATTCATGAATATATATACATGCATGCTATAAAAATGAGGGCTGATATGATTGTAATTGGCTCAAAAGGCCGCACAGAAGCTTCATCACTCCTACTCGGTAGCACAGCTGATAAATTACTCAACTACAATAATCAACTGCCTATCATTGTTGTCAAAGAAAAGAATCATAACCTGGATTTTTTACATGCGCTTTTAAGCCTATAAAAAATTCGCCTGAATATTCACATTCAGTTTGTATTCTATCCAGGATTCATTATTTCTTAGGTGTAAGCTGGCTTTTATATAATGTAAGCTGGTGTATCAACTCATTATTGATACTGAATATTGAATATACAACCTTTGGATCTTCCAGGTTGGTATTAAAATCCAAGGTACCGAAAGTGCATGTCTTATTATATCCAAACAGGCTTCCAGGAAGGATTTCATGCGTATGAATATTGGTCAATCGGGAACTCATAAAGTCATACATTGTATATCCATTTGGGCGATCAATCTTCCAGGCATCAGATCTATGGCGATCAGCTGAGATCAGTACTACTCCTTCTATTTGATTTTCCTCAATAAATGAAAAAATCTCTTCCCTTTCATCGGGGAATCCGTCCCATGTGTCATCACTGCCAGGTTTTGTTCCTGTTGCCCACGGCACTGAAGATCCAATTACTTTAAAAGTTCCTTTTGAAGATAGCAATCTATCTTTCAACCACTGTTTTTGAAAATATCCCAGCATCGATGGCTGTTCTACTGTTTGTGGATTTTCACGATAATACCTGCAATCCAGCATGATAAAATCTACATCAGCAATAGAAAAATCGAACCAGCATCCGGGATGTTCCTCTCCTCCCCCATAATATGGATTGTTCCAATTGTTTTTGAATGTATTCCATACCAGGCGTTTCCATTCTGGATAATCAATATCAGGACCACCCTCACCATCATCAATTGTGAAATCATGATCATCCCAAATCGCATAAACTGGTACAGAACTTACAAATCTGTGGAATTCAGGACGACTCTGTCGGCGATAGTAGCAATATTCCTGCACTGGAGGACGGGTGGGGTGATCAATGTACACATTATCACCCAACAACAAGAAAGCATCCAGAGATCGCGTTGCGAGTGTATCCCACATCCGCTCATGCCAGGGAGTATAACCGGCACCACCACCAAATCCAATTCTTATATTTGCCGTTTCATTTTCTTTTGGGTATGTTGTAAAACTGCCATTCTCATATAAAAGATTGCCATCGACATAAACATCATATATGTATTCTATAAATGATTCTAATCCAGTGAGTTTAATAATTGATGTATAATCAGAATCAGTAACAGAATTCCCATAAAAAGATTGTTTTAGTCCGGGTTTTAAAACCGATGCAATATCGATTTTGACAGATGCTTCCCCACTGGTACGAACCCAGATACTTGCATGGTCGGATGCAATATTTCCCATCATTGGTCCATGAATTAATCCCTTATACTTACCCTCCATAAATTGCCTGAATTCCCGGGTATTCGTTAAATTATTAAGCTGGCTTCGGGGGCCTGCAATGAATCGCTCCGGAGGTAATCCTTTTTCAATTGCCTCTGCCATGTAATTAATTGACTTTTGGATATCATTTTTAACGGAATATGCAACCGCAAGGCCATATAGTGATTCAAGATCATTCGGATTTACATCAAGATATAATTCGAGCCGCTCTATGGCGTTATTAACATTTCCATCATATATATCAGCTATTGCATCCCTGGTGATTCTTTTATATTGTTCATCGAATGGATTCTGACCTTGTCCGAATATTGAGATCGGAAAAATCAAAATAATTAATACCAGAACTAGCCTCAGCTTCATATTATTGTTTTAATGTGTATTTTACATATTTATAATATCTACTCCTTCGTGAATTCTAAGACACCGAGATTGCACCGTGCACTTCTTAATAATTAAGAACTCTAAATAACAGTTCCTTCCACTTCTGGTATGCATCTTCATATCGTTCGGATAATACTTTTTCAGGATCAACAGTCATTACTGCATTTAAACCAGTAAACGCTTCATTGAAATCGCTGTATATACCTGAACCGATCCCAGCCCCCCTGGCAGCACCCTGGGATCCATCTGTATTATAGAGTTCAATGGAAGCACCCGTTGTATTAGCAAAAGTTTCCCTGAATACAGGACTGAGAAACATATTAGCTTCCCCGGCCCTGACTACTTTCATCTTTATTCCCATTTCCTTCATTACATCAAAACCATAACACAGGGCAAATACAATCCCTTCCTGTGCTGCACGTAAAACATGCTTTCTGTCATGCCTGTTATAATTCAATCCAACAATCCTGGAATTGATATCTTTATTTTCCAAGATTCTCTCAGCACCATTTCCAAAAGGTAATATCATCAATCCATCGGCACCAATAGGTACCTGAATAGCTTCATCATTCATTGCAGGATAATCCAGATCTCCGGTATTGTGTTTCAGCCAGCTATTGAGAATTCCTGTGCCATTAACACATAACAACACGCCGTATTTGGGATTATTTCTATCATAGTTTACATGAACAAAGGTGTTAACCCTCGATTTCGGATCGTAATTGGCTTCTTCAATTATTCCGTAAATAACACCTGAAGTTCCGGCTGTGGTTGCCAGTTCACCGGAATTCAACACATTAAGCGAGAATGCATTATTTGGTTGGTCTCCTGCCCTGTATGCTATTTTAGTACCGGGATGCAATCCAAGCTCATCTGCAGCTTGTTTTGACAATTCTCCCTGAACAGAAAAAGTGGGTGTAAGATCGGGTATCAGTTCACTTCCTATCTCATATTGATCTAACACCAGATGGGCAATATCAGCATTCTTGAAATCCCAGAGAATACCTTCAGATAGTCCAGATATTGTAGTATTAATATCTCCGGTAAGTTTCATAGCTATGTAATCGCCGGGTAACATTGCCTTAAATGCCCTGTCATAAATATCAGGTTCATTATCCTTTACCCACTTTAGTTTGGACGCTGTAAAATTTCCTGGTGAATTTAACAGGTGCTCCAAACACATGTCTTTACCAATATCTTCTATTGCTTTATTCCCTATCTTAACCGCCCGGCTGTCACACCAGATGATGGATGGCCTCAAAACCTGTTGTTCACGGTCGACAAGAACTAATCCATGCATTTGATAGGAAATACCTATGGCTTGAACATCCTCTTTATTAAACCTGATGGTATCTTTCAACTCTGCTGTTGCCATCTTCAGATTCTCCCACCACATTTCAGGATGCTGTTCAGCCCACCCTGGCTTTTCAGAGATCATTTCCATTTCCTTTTTGGGAAATACAGCGGATCCCAATACTGCTTCTTTTTCTGCATCCAATAAGGAAACTTTCACAGAAGAACTGCCTACATCGTAACCTATCAATAAAGCCATTATTTTAAAGGTAAATTAATGAGATCGGGAAAAAATAATTCATAACAAATATACCTGTTACACATAAATATTAAAATCGAAGAATTGATGTTAATCATCAGATGATTATTTTTACTGTAACAGTGATAATTTTGAAAAACAATCCCTTTATGAAATATCTGATAACCATTCTAGTTGCGCTTCCGGGCATTATTTGTGCCCAGGAAAGGCCGGGTTTATTCTTCCGTGAGGATTTTAAGGAAATCCCTGAAGAAATACCAATCACACAGGAACATATTTCCAATCCGGATCTGTTGATATCGCTTTATGGAAAAGGAGCCGATGTAATCAAGAAGAGTCACCATGATACTCCTGCAGATGATCCGTATTATGTGTGGTCAGGTTTATGCGAAGGTAACTGGGCTGTTACACTTAAGCATAAATCAAAATATGTAGACCTATCCGGTCAGTCAAAGATCAGATGGCGGTCGAAGCAGTCCGGCTTTCGTCAGCTGCACATTATATTGAAACTGGCAGATGGAACATGGTTGGTAAGTAATGCGCTGGATCCTATATCCGGAGATTGGAGAATACGGGAATTTAATATCCCTGATCTTCACTGGATGACTTTAGACATAGAAACAGTAGCAGAGAAGAAATGGTTGATGAACCCGGACCTGAGTAAAGTTGAAGAAATTGGCTGGACTGACTTAATGCGAGGTGGTGGATCGGAGGCCTGTTCCAGGGTGGATTGGATAGAAGTGGATGGAATTCCAGTGGATTAGTAAATCTGTAGAACAGTAGATCACTTGAACGGAATACTTAAATTGATATAGTCTGGATTCCCTCTTGAGTTTGGCAGATTCCTCGTAACCTCGGAATGACAATAGGAACTTAACAGGCCAAGCTTCTGCTTGGTCTGTTAAGCGTTTTGTCATCCTGACGCTTCGCCGTCGGCAAGCCTGTGGCGACCGAGGGAAGGAAGGATTTGCCAAGATATAATGTATAATACACAAGAATTAATAGATACCCCTAGAATAACTATCATCAATATCCTTCGTGATTCTTTCAAGTTCCAAAAACGTATAATCATACGGATTGGTCACATCTTTGTAATGAAAATCTGAACGTTTTACCTGCCAGTGTCTTTCATCATATTCCGGGAAATAGGCATCTCCTTCAAATTCTGAGTGGATAATGGTCAGGTACATATAGTTTGCCAGGTGGATGGTCTGGGAGAAGATAGATGCACCACCCAGAATAAAGATCTCATCCTCATTTTTTAAGGTTGTCAATGCTTCAGCAACACTTTTCACCATTATACAATTCGAACACAACTCAAAATCAGGTGTGTGAGCAAGTATGAGATTGCGATTAGATGACAATAACTTATCCTGCGCCAGGTAACTCTTTTTACCCATAATGAAAGACTTGTCTTTTGTTACCTTGCGAAAATTCTCCCAATCGGCAGGCATTTTCCAGGGGAGTCTATTATTGATTCCAATAACTAGATTTTCAGCCAGGGCCGATATGAGTGATATTTTTTGAATCATTTGCATCTATTCTGGTATTTCCTCTCCACAATTCAACAAAGCGTATTCCAGGGCCCAATAGGTAAAAGCAGAATAATTAAAGTCCTTCCATTTCAACCTGCCACCTGGTTCTCCCAGGGTGCTTTCAAGTACTTCAAACATAACAGGAACCAGTGGTTTAGCATTTTCTCCTATCAATTGAAGACTTCGGGCAGCCTGTAGCGCCAGCCAGGGCCTTTCATCTTTTACCCATTTTTCAAGATATGGAAGTGCAATTTCACATGCACCGAGTTGACATAATGCTTCTGCCGCCTGGATAGATACACTGGGTGAGGGATCATCCAAGACAGACTTCAGCCCTTCAATCGCCTGTTGACCAGCTTCACCTTTTTCAGTGATGCCCATTGCTGCCCAGAAACGAACTCCACTATCTTCATTCTTAAGGTCTTCCATTAATGATTCAATATCAGCCAATCCTACTTTTTCAGCTGCCTGCAAAATTGATTCAACATTAAATTGATCCGGATCCTGTGCCATTTCGTAGGGTGTGGATGAGGCTCCCCTGATCATATATTCCGGTTCAAATAACAAACCTACATCGCGGGTATCAACCATCCATTTATTTAACTCGCGGTGTAATTCGGTTTTAATATCCTGATATTCCTCCTGATCAGCAATGTTTGTCAGCTCGTCCGGATCATTCCGAAGATCATATAACTCCTCAGCAGGTTTTGGATGCCACATTTCCTCAGATTCAGGAGGTAAGGTTCCAGCTTCATGCATTTTACGTAATTCCCTGAAACTCCATTTCTGGTCAGCAAAAATAATTCCGGGTTGAATATATGGTAAATGAGGCATGAAATGCCGGATATAAATAAAATCTTTATTCCTGATTGCTCTGGACATTTCATACATATCATCCGCCCGACTTCGTGCTCCAAAAATATATTCCCGGTTAGCAGCTGTGTTTTCCCCAGCAAAAACATTTCCCTGCATATGATCAGGTATATTTACCCCAGCAAGGCTCAGCACTGAAGGAGCGAAATCGATAAAACTTATAAGATCATCGTTCTCCTGTCCCGGTTTATTTCTCAGGAAGTGTTGATACTTCGGGGGTGCATAAACGATCATTGGTACCTGTAATCCTGTTGAATACAACCATCTTTTGTATCTGGGATGGCCAAAACCATGATCCGAGAAAAAGAAAACGATGGTATTCTCCATTAAACCATCATTTTCCAGATTTTGCATAATCTTCCCTATCTGAATATCAAGTGCACTGATCAAATCATAATACTTTGCCCACATTTCCCTGAAAACAGCCGTGTTTGGATAATAGGGAGGCACTGTACACTTATCAGGATCATGAAAGTATTCTTCAGGCAAATTCTTAACTACCGCAACATACCTTTCCGGGTGGTTGGCCGGACCTTCGTGAGTTCCCCCAATCACAAAAAAAGTAAAGAATGGTTGATCCCCTTCCCTTTTCCGCCAGGGAGCCAGGTCCTGATCCCAGTAATCATATATCCCTTCCGGACTGAAATTATAATCTGTTTTTGCATAATTAGTCGTAAAGTATCCTGCATCCTTCAGGTATTCAGGAAATGTTCTTATAAAATCCGGCTTTTTAATTTCGCATCTCAGATGTTGTGTTCCTAAAGAAGTGGCATAAACTCCTGTGATAAGACATGATCGTGAGGGAGCACATATTGGGGCTGTTGCAAATGCATTTGTATAAACAACACCATCGTCAGCAAGTTTATCAAGAACTGGTGTGATGGCATAATCATCGCCATAGCATCCCAGGGCAGGACTGATATCCTCACAGTTGATCCAGACGATATTTGGGGGAGGCAATTGCTCGTTGGGTACAGTACAACCAGTAAAAAATGATAGCACTGCCAGAATGCAAAGTAATTGATTTATTCTCATGTTCATTTACTGATAAGTTTATTCGCTTATAGGGCTGGGCTGTAAAAAATCGAAAAAAATTCCTGCCCAAATATAATCCATATATTTCATCATTCTCACATCCGAAGGATAGGTTTATGAGTAAGTTTTCCTAAAACATCACCTTATCCCTCCCCCCCTTTATATCACTTTCAAGAAGTGAAAGGGATGTTAAGGGAAATTGGTCATTTGGATAGACCATTTTCGTAATGTAACTATATGAAGCTATATGAATCAACTTGTGTAACAATAATATCAAACTTTTGTCGTCAAATGTATAAATGATAAGGAGCATGAATACCGGACGATTGATATTTTTGACTTTGTCATCATTGGTTTTCTCATGTCAACCTCCATCCAAATCTGAAGGAAGTTTAACCGAGACTGATCAAAGAATAAATACATTCCACATATTTAATCCAAATGGACAAACAATTAATGAAAGATTTAATCCTCCGGACGGATTTATGCGAACAAAAGAGGATAGTGGTTCTTTCGCGACATATCTCAGAACACTTCCATTAAAACCGAATGGATCACTTGTTCACACATATGATGGTTACATTAAGGATAGTACAGATGTTTATGTTGCTGTTGTAGACATGGATATTGGAAACAAAGATTTGCAACAATGTGCTGATATCGTCATGCGGTTAAAGGCAGAATATTTATATCGGAATAAGGATTATGAAAGAATCCACTTCAATTTTGTCAATGGTTTCAATGCGGAATATGCAAAATGGGCTGAGGGCTACAGGATTAAAATTCAGGGAAATAATACATGGTGGGTACAAACAGCAGATCCCGGAGTGGATTATGAATCTTTCCAGAAATACCTTGAATGGGTTTATATGTATGCTGGCACAGCTTCCCTGTGGAAAGAATTGATTCCGATATCTGATTTGAAAGAAATTAAAATCGGAGATATTTTTATCACAGGTGGATCCCCCGGACATGCTGTTATCGTTGTTGATCTTTCGGTTAATCATCAAACAGGAGATAAAGCTTATATTCTTGCACAAAGTTATATGCCTGCCCAGGAAATACAGATCCTGATAAATAGAGGAAATCATAGTATCAGTCCATGGTATTTGGTAAGTGAGGTTAAGGATATATTATGGACCCCAGAGTGGACATTCCCGGTGGAACAGTTAATGCGATTTCCAGAATAAAATTCAGTATTCAATTTTGGATTGCTCGGGGTATAAAACCCTGGGTTTAATGTTAACGGAACTTAGTACTAATCTCTTTCCGCAAATAATTCAACAATCCGTACAATTACCTTCACTGCTTTTTCCATAGATGGGATGGGCACGTATTCATACTTACCATGGAAATTATGTCCGCCAGCGAAAATATTTGGGCAGGGTAATCCCATATAAGATAATCGCGATCCGTCTGTTCCGCCCCTGATTGGTTTTATAATTGGTTCCACCTCACAATCGTGCATGGCCTGTTCTGCAATATCAACAATAAACTTAACTGGCTCAACCATCTCTCTCATATTGAAGTACTGATCTTTGACTTCAAGTTTCACCCGTCCGTTTCCATATTTCTTGTTCATGAAATCCGTGCAATCCTGGATCAATACCTTTTTTGTCTCATATTTATCATGGTCATGATCCCTGAT
This sequence comes from Bacteroidota bacterium, assembly GCA_042584165.1. Classification (GTDB taxonomy): domain Bacteria; phylum Bacteroidota; class Bacteroidia; order Cytophagales; family Cyclobacteriaceae; genus JBHOSY01. The sequence continues at coordinate 9,479 of JBHOSY010000156.1, forward strand.
AATATACCGAAACACAGATTCCTCCACTTCTCCTTTGAAATCAATAAGGTGGAAAAATCCTTCATAACCTTCTGTATATTCAGGCCGTTCGTCTGATGGCAGTAAACTGTTAAACTCCATAGCAAGGTGCATCGCATTAACCATCTGATTCTTGGCTGTACCAGGATGAACATTTCTTCCCTGGATAGTAACCGTTGCAAGGGCAGCATTGAAGTTTTCGTATTCAAGTTCACCTACATGTCCCCCATCAAGAGTGTATGCGTACTTGGCATCGAATTTCTTCACATCGAATTTATCTGCTCCGCGGCCAATTTCTTCATCTACTGTAAATCCAATCCTGATTTTCCCATGTTTGATTTCAGTATGATCAATCAGGTATTGCATGGCAGCCATAATTTCAGCTATCCCTGCCTTATCATCAGCTCCCAGCAGTGTAGTACCATCAGTAGTAATAATGTCCTGGCCCGTATATTCCAGTAACTCCGGAAAATCCTTTGGTGAAAGGATCACATTGTTCTCCTTATCAAGTATCAAATCACTGCCATCATAATTTTTTATAATTTGTGGATTAACATTGGTACCCGACATATCCGGGCTTGTATCCATATGAGCAACAAAACCCAGTACCGGTACATCTTTATCGATATTTGAAGGAAGAGTAGCCATGATGTAGCCATTTTCATCCAGGTCAATATCTTCCAGGCCCAATCCTTCCAGTTCTTCTACCAGTAAATTGGCCAGGTTCATCTGCTTCTCAGTACTCGGGCATGTATCAGAAGTCTCATCTGACTGGGTATCAATTACTGCATATTTTACAAATCTATCGATAACTGTTTTCATGTTTTCGGGTATCTAATTAAAGGGTGCCAAGGTAGGAATTTTTACGGGAAACTTTGAAATCAGAAACTTGAAACTTTGTAAGTTGATATGTGGAAAAGAGTAAATGAGGAGACGAGGTGGATCAAATCGTATATCGCACATCGTATATCTCACATCGTAAATCATTTACTACTCACTATCCAATCCAACACCCTGGATGTCCTTAATCCTGTTTCACCGGTACTGGGCGATTCTCCTTTTTCAAGAAGGTCCAACACAACCTGCTCAATAAGTGGTTGATGCACATGATCGGGAAATCCAACATTAAAAGTTTGTTCTTTATTAAATGTTTCCAGAAGTATTGGTGATT
>JBHOSY010000157.1:0-10664 GCA_042584165.1 Bacteroidota bacterium
CAGGTTGAATCAGGGACGCTCTGTTTTGAACTGCAAATACAAATTGAATATACATTTGTGTATATGTATTAGCCATGATTTATATATTACGTCCCTACGGGACTTTGTTCCAATGGTATTTCAATTTCTATAAATATATAGTCCCTACCGGGACAATCTTGAGTTTGATAGCATTCAACCTAAATTGAGCGACTCATTAAAGGGATAAGCACTTACATCGAACTCAGGTTAATACAAGTAAATTCCATCATTCAACAGTTATTTTTAATAATTCAAACAATTTTATAAATTGCATATCAGTTTCAGAGTTTTATTTTATTATTTAACTTCGTTTAGAGTAATCCACGCTATTTGAAATGAACTGGAATATCCATAGGAAAATAATATTCATACTGCTCCTGGTATGTTTGTCCTTTCATTTACATGGACAGCGGTCCAAAAGCGGAAGATTCAGGAAAACCTTTACCCTGCACCTGGGAAGCGGTACAGCAAGCTATTTCGGGGATCTGATCGAGGATGGAAAATATAACAGCCGCTATAATATCAATGCCGGATTTATGTACAACATTGTTAACCGGTTAACGGTAGGCCTGGATGTTACATTTTTCCGCCTTGCGGGAGATGATTCCAAAGGAATCAACTGGGAACGTAATCTCAGTTTCGCATCCTCCAATATGGAATTCCTTCCTGTTTTCCAGGTATCGTTTTTTGACCCGGGCGTCCGGTTTTATAACCGGGTTATGCTTAATCCTTACTTGTTTGGTGGTGTTGGAGGTCTTTATTATAATCCTACGGCCAAACTGGATGGTAAATCACATGCCCTCCGTCCACTAACAACTGAACTCGTTGAATATAGCAGGTTTACAGTTACATATGCTTTCGGAGCGGGTGTGCGTTTCAAAGCAAATGCATTTCTTGATGTAATCCTGGATGCAGGATTCAGGTATACCGGATCTGACTACCTGGATGATGTCAGCGATGCCTATCCTACCGATAATTGGGAAGAGTTGACCGAACTGGGACAGCAGTTATCCGACCGCAGCGGTGAAGTGGGAGCTGATCCACCCCATTCAGTACGTGGTGTGATACGTGGCAATCCAGATAGAAATGATGCCTATTTCCTGGGTAATGTCAAGGTAGCCTATTATTTCAGCCCGATACAGGATTCTTTCCGGGCGATGCAGTATAAAGGAACGAAAAGGAGGATGAAGAAGGGGAGAAGGAGGAGATAATTTTACCCCCGACCCCTAAAGGAGGACCGAACGTCAAGAAAATGTTCAGTGAACATTTTTAGTGAGGTGCCAGCCTGCAGGGGGGCATTTTCTAACCTTCCTGCAATTATAAATTCTCAATTCACAAGCACTATAAATTACAGCAGAACCATCAAAATAAATCACATATCCCCGGACACCGACCCGGGCTTGTCTGCCAAAGGCAGGGTCTCCATAATTAATCACTGTTCTTTCTGTTTATAGGTGCTTGTTGCTCGGTTGCACAGTAGAAAGATTAATGGAATGTATTCCAAATTCGGATTCGTGTCAATATAGGGACTTTTTTGATAAAGGCACACGGAAAACACGGAGACCTCACCCCCAACCCCTCTCCTGGAAGAGAGGAGAGTTTGTTCCTGGTTTCATAAATCATTTCGAGACAGTTTACTAATCGTGCGTTATTTTTGATTTATACACCTCACCCCCAACCCCTCTCCTCAAAGAGAGGGGAGTTTGTTCCTGGTTTTATAATAAGTTCCGTAGGAACGACCTGTTTATAGCTATTGTGCAAGATTATTATCAGAAGCGCCGTAGGTGCGACCTGATCTTTACTTTCCATGGATAAACTTATAAACTCTTTGACATTAAATCAGGCCACAAATTACACAATGAACTAAAGACACCGGAGAATCAGGATTTTGGCTTCAGACGGAGTTTGGTGGAGAAATAAGGTGAGGTAAGGAGTTGTATTATAAGGCTGAAAAGAATAAATATCAGCAGGAAATATAATATCAGATATCCTGCGGGTAGCCAATGAGCAACCAGGGCAGTACATGCAAACAACAGTATATTAAGCGAAACAATTATAACCGAAGATGTGAAATGGGTGAATTGCATACGATCAATAAGTATATGATGGATGTGGTTGCGATCAGCATGGAAAGGTGAATAACCATTGAATATACGGAATAAGGCAACCCGGAAAAGGTCCAATACAGGAACTATCATAGCGGAAAAGACCCAGAAATAACTATCCCACTCCATAGCAATTTCTAATGATCCTTCGTTGAAACCGGCATATAATTTCAGGAGGATGATGGACAGCGTAAATCCCAGCCACAGGGATCCTGTATCTCCCATGAGTATCTTTTTTGATTTAGAGTAATTGAATCGAAGGAATCCAATAAGAATACCTGCCATCGAAATTGAAAATAATCCATCGATCAGGTCCTTGTTTATTAAAAGTATTATCCCGGCAATTATATAGATACTCAATGCCAACATACCTGCCAGTCCGTCAATGCCATCCATCATATTCAGCGCATTGATCAACAACAGGAACAGGAAGAGTGTGAAAATGAAAGACATAGAAATTCCCAGCTCCCAGAATCCCAGGAAATTGGTGACCATGATCTGGTAACCCAGTAAAAAACAGCACACACCCAGGATCTGCATTATAAATTTCTGCCATGGACGTGTATTACCGATGTCATCGATCAATCCGACAGCAAGAAAGAGACCAAATGAAATGATAGTCAACAAGGTGATATGGCCCCATTTGAATTTATCATATAAAAAAACAAGGGCAATGAATACAGCAAGGTAGAAAACGATGCCCCCGATATTGGGGATCTTGTACTGGTGGGAAGAGCGGTGGTTTGGGAAGGCGTAGAGTTTATATTTTATTGATATATCCCTGACAACAGGAAACATGAGCATGGATATTGCCATAGAAACAACGAAGACTGTTATCGATATTATTAATTGGCTGTTCAACCTATTGTTATTTTGGACACAGAGGATACGGAGGAAGCACGGAGGTATTATCCAACGAGTTTTTTATCGAGGATTTCGAATTTCGAGGCATTGCTGATGTATTCCGGTACCATCTTTTTCATGAACTGGACAATCTGTTCATCGTTTTTGTCATTTAGCAATGCGGCTAAATATGCCAGGTTCTTTTCCGCCTCTTTATAAGCTGCCGGCCTAACGTTAGCAATCAGGATCTTTTCATGATAGGTCGGCATTGTGTTCTCCTTATCATTCAATAGTTCCTCATATAACTTTTCTCCTTCGCGTAATCCACTGAATATAATCTTTATATCCCTTTCAGGTTCCAAACCTGACAGCCTGATCATCTTATGTGCCAGGTCGACGATCCGTATTGATTCACCCATATCAAAAATGAAGATCTCCCCTCCTTTACCCATGGCGCCAGCTTCCATCACCAGTTGAGCCGCTTCAGAGATGGTCATGAAAAAACGCGTGATTTCAGGATGCGTAACTGTTAAGGGTCCACCTTTTTCAATCTGCTTTTTAAACAATGGAATAACAGAACCGTTGGAGCCCAGTACATTTCCGAAACGCGTAGTAACAAATTTCGTATGCATGATTTCCAATTCACTCAAATGATTATGCAAAGCCTGAATATAGATTTCTGCGATTCGTTTAGAGGCCCCCATTACGTTGGTTGGATTTACGGCCTTATCCGTTGAAACAAATACGAATTTGGATACATTATGTTCAACAGCCAGGTCAGCAAGCAGTTTGGTGCCAATCACATTACAGTGTACAGCCTCTTTGGGATTGTTTTCCATAAGAGGAACATGCTTGTAAGCTGCCGCATGATATATGATATCCGGTTTATGCAGCGCAAAAAGTGTTTTCATCCTTTCCGGGTGCGTGATATCACCGATCTCGAAGGTCATATCCATATTTTTGGCTACCAGTTGCAATTCATATTGCAAAAGGAACATGCTTGATTCGGACTGGTCAACCAGCACAATCTTAAACGGTTGATACATGATGATCTGCATGACCAGTTCACTTCCAATGGATCCGGCAGCTCCGGTCACCATAACCACCTTCCCTTTCAGGTCTCTTCTGACATTCGGATTATCAAGCTCTATGGCTTCCCTTCCCAGCAGGTCCTCGATCTTCACTTCCTTGATCTGCTTGATCTTAAACTCTCCCTTCACCCATTGTGTCATAGGCGGCACAGTTCGAACCTTAACATCCATTAACAGTGCCTGGTCGACAATCTCATTTTTCCTTTCTACTGAAATATCTGTTATGGCTATGATCAGCTCATCCGCTTTCAGTTGACTGACAACCCGGGGAAAATCCTTTTTCGCATCATAAATCCGAACTCCTGCGGAGGCTTTCCCAATTTTCTGAGGATTGTCCTCGAGGAAACCTACCACCATGATGCGGGAACCCGGATTGTTATCGATGATATGTTTGGTTACAATACCTGAATTCCCGGCACCAAATATCAACACCCGGATTCGCTGTTCCCTGTTCATGAAATAGTAGGAAAAGATCGATTTTACCAGAAGTCGATAGAAGAACAGGAAAATAATGGAATTCAGTGAGGTAATTATGATAACAGAATAAGGGATTACGCTTCTGTTCTGCCATTGATTGGAAAGATAATTGACAAATAGTACAATAGCCATTACAATCAACATATTGAAAGTGATCCGCCAACCGTCCTGTAAGGAAGTATAGCGAATAATCCCTGCATAACTTTGTGTAATAAATGTGGTCAGGAGAGCTGCTCCCAGGAAGAGTAATATCCCAAATAACAAGGGTGTTTCAATTACTGCCGGGATATCAAAATTATATCGCAGTAACCACGCAAATATGAGTGAACAAAAGATAATCCCCTGATCGATCAGGATGATGATCCATCTTGGTAAGATTCGGAGACTATGAAGAAAATCCTTCATTTTTTACTGGCTAGAATGCAATTTATAAACATAATTCTTAAAAAAACATTATTTATTCTTAAATAAATTAAATTACTTCTGAAGTAGTAACGCATAAAGGTTTGTTATCTGATTTCTTTTGAAAGAGAAGTTAACGAAATGTTAAATATTTGTTAGTTGAAAGATGGATTAAAAGCCAGGGGTAATTTACATGTACGGGAAAGAAACTAAAAGGAGTGGATATAAAGGCGGAAGCTGGAAGCTGGAAGCCTGAAGGCTGAAACTGGAAGCCAGATGTCTAAGGATTACAATATGAAAGCACCAAAGGTGCGTGATTAAGTCAACTCCGTGTGTAGCACGGAGGTCAAAATAGTACCACACCTGAGCGCCAAAGGTGCGTAATAAAAGAATATTTCGGTAACCAAATTCAGAAGCGAAATTCAAAAACCCACAAAGTGCCGTTGGTGCGACCATGAACGAAAAAAGAAGCCCACCTACGCCAGAGGCTTTGGTGGATAAAGTATGATGGATAGTAGGGCAATTAATAGTTAGCTACCCGATTATAGTAACCCCGGGTTTAAAACCCGGGGCCAGCTACAAATTTCATCATATGGTAATGATCTGGAAGGGACGGACTGCTTATATACATATTAAGGAAGCACCAAAGGTGCGTGATTCAGTCAACTCCGTGTGTAGCACGGAGGTCGAAATACTACCACTCCTGAGCGCCAAAGGTGCGTAATAAACATTGTTGCTTCTATGCTTGAAATTGTATTAATTAGTCTGGTTTTTAATTGCACGGGCAGGATTTCCGGCAACCAGGGCATGATCCGGAACGTCTTTCGTAACCACCGATCCGGCAGCGATGGTACACCATTTTCCGATAGAAATATTTGGGATGATCACTGATCCTGCACCAATGAGTGTCCCCTCACCAATCGTTATTCCACCACATAATGTTGCACCCGGGCCGATATGTATAAAATCTTCAAGGATACAATCATGATCTACAGAAGCTTTTGTGTTGATAATGACATGTTTTCCAACTGAAGATCCTGACTGGATGATACATCCGTGGAAGATGGCTGATCCACAGGATATTTCAATATCCGGATGAACGAGGGAAGAAGGATGATGGACGAATCCAAAAGAGTGTTTGATTTTTGGGGATAATTCCTTTCGGATTTTGTTATTTCCTATTGCAAGGATCAGTTTCTCTTCAGGATAAATTGATGGATCATATTTATTGATGACTACCAGATCTTCGAATGTCTTCTTCGCAGGATCATCATCGAATACTGTCAGGATTCTTTCATTGTTTGCCCTGAGACAATCGATTATGACTTTAGCGTGGCCGGAGGCACCGTAGATTAGCATTTTCGATTGAAGAACGATGGATGAAAGATGAAGGATGAGTCGTGAAGTAGAAAGATTATTGGATTGCAGTAATTATTATATAGAAACTTCATGACTTACTTTTTATATGTTACCCAGTTTTCGTGTAGTTTATAAAGTTTTGCACCTAATTCAAGGGATCGGTTATACAAATCTTCATAAGTGATATCATCTATATAGTTACAATCATGTGCGTATTCAAGCCATTCTTTTGTTTCATCAAGTGATCCATTTGCATCAATAAGGTGTTTTTTAAAAAGGTTCTCATAAACTCGTTTTCCCCATCCCTCTGTAATATTTACTGAAACAGATCTTGACGATCTCCGTATTTGATCTGTTAATGAATATTTTTCTTCCGTTGGGAATTCTTTTGTAATAACGAATATATCCATAGCAAGTTTATGAGCCAATTTATAAACTTCCAGATCCTTAAAAGATTTTATTTTGCTCATATTAAAAATTTCATTCGCTGACTCAAACTAATACGAGTTCATCCTCCATCATTCTTCTTTCTTCCTTCTTCATCCTTTGATATGCATGTTAGCCTCCCCTGGAAGCTGGCCTCTCCCTAAAATGATTCACACGCTGTCGCCGAGTCCTTCGCCATGCGTCTGTGCCGAAGTCGGCTACGACACAGGAGCAAGGCTTCGGCTGCCGGTGAAAGCTTTTGCGTAGGAGCCTGAATCATTTCTTTACGGTCGATCCTCCATCATTCTTCTTTTTTCCTTCTTCATTCTTCGATATACAGGTTAACCTCCCCTGCAAGCTGGCCTCTCCCTAAAATGATTCACCGAATCATTTCTTTACGGTCGATCCTCCCTCCAGGGAGGGGACTGGAGCTGCACAGATTATTGGTTTAGTATACAAATTAAAGTTTCTTCTTTTCAAAAGATGTTAATAATATTCCTTTTCTATTGATGTTATACTGCAGAAAAGTCTCCTCCTCGGAGGAGATTTAGAGGTGGGTTTAACTTCATACGTTAATTATCATTCTTCCTTCATCTATCGTCTTTCTACATCTATCTTTCTTTCTTCTTCAACTTTCGGTCCTGCAAATTTCTCCATTGTAAAAGATCCTTCTCCCTTCAGAATATTCCAGAAAGTCATAAAAAAGATTTTTAGGTCTAACCAGAATGAACAATTATCCACATAATATACATCATGCTCAAATCGCTTTTCCCAGGGAAGGGCATTCCGCCCATTTACCTGTGCCCAGCCCGTGATGCCGGGTTTGATCTCATGGCGTCTTTTCTGGAAATCAGAATAAAGTGGCAGGTACTCTTCCAGTAAAGGACGGGGGCCAATAACCGACATATCCCCTTTCAAAACATTAATTAGCTGGGGAAATTCATCAAGTGAGAACCGCCGGATCAACCTGCCCATTCCTGTTATTCTTTTCTCATCATATTCTGAATCTCCATTGCTATCCGCTTCATCCATCATCGTTCGAAATTTGATCAGGTTAAAAGGTATTTCATTTTTTCCAATACGCCGGTGAAGAAAGAAGATCTGCCCTTTTTGGGTAATCGCAAGTAAGATGATGACCACCAGAACTAAAGGAGAAAAGATTATTATGAGTGTTACTGCACTCAAATAATCAAAAACACTTTTAATCCATCTGGCATAGATCATGATATCTTAATCCGGATTATTAACACATTCTTTGAAAGAGGATTTATACCTTCAATTATTTAAAATCGGTATTGTATCTGCGTTCACTCGTGGAATAGTTATATTAATCGATAGATTTAATAGCCCCAACGGGGCGGAATTCAATAATCACGGGTATAGCCCGTGATTTTAATCGACGTTTACACTGAAGCGCCAAAGGTGCGAAATAAGAATGATTACAAAAGTGTGAGGTATTTTATTCGTTCTGAAATTCAATTTCTTTTCTTCGAATTAATTATTGATCTTTCATTTTTTCTCCTTAGACCTGCCTGCCATCGGGAAAGCCAGCGCATCGGCAGGCAGGTGAGAAAAAACGAAGCAAAAAAGAATCTAGACCAAACGATGCTTCCTCCCACAAATACAACCCGCTCCTCGCCGTTTGGTCAGGCCATCGCTCCATTTCGCTTTATTTCAATTTCACATGTCAGGTCAACCATGTAGTGGTTGCATTATTATAGGATTTAATGAAGATCAAATTTTAGAACCTCAAAGAGGTTCCATTTAAGGCATTCTTCCTTTCTAAACACTAAGCCAATAATTCTGCTCCTCTCACCAATAATTGCCATTTGACCATCATTCTTCTTACTTCGTTCTTCCTTCTTCGTTTTCATATTTATCAGATCGAAAGGAACTTCCCTGCTTGAAGGCTGTATTCAGGATTTTGTCTGTGTTGTTCGTAACAGGAAAAACTTAAGATAAACATAAACAACTGTGGCAGACAACAAAATAAGGATACCGGTCAGCCACAGAATCATTATCTGATCCGTATAAAAAACAGCCCAGATAATTATGATATTAATACACAGTTGAACCAGAGCATATGTAGTTGACATCCGCAAATGTGACCAACCCCCTTTATAAATACCTATCTGATATAGATGCATTCGGTGAGCTACAAATATATTTTCTCCTACCCTTAACCGCTGCAATATGGTGATGACCGTGTCAATACCATATATAGTCAGGAAAAGGATCCAGATTGGATTCTTTGTTATATACATCAGGTTCAGTAATGCATATATGATAATAAAGGCGATGGTCATAGCCCCGATATCGCCTGCAAAACAAATGGCTTTTTTCCTGAAGTTGAAAAAATTAAAAACGACCAATGCCAGAGCCATGGCTATTAAAAATTCCCCCTTTATAAAAGCCAGGTGATATTGATTGATAAACCATAGGACAACAACTGTTACGAGGCTGTATCCTCCGGTCATTCCGTTGATCCCGTCCATGAAATTATAAGCATTCAATACACCGGTGAATACAATGATCAGTATAATTCCGGTTACAGGATACATAGAAAAGTATCCTGTATCATAGGCGATCAGGCTGACGGAGAAAAATTGAATAAAAAACCTCCACAGGGAAGGCAGGTTTTTAAGGTCATCAACAAAGCTGACAACAGCCAGTAAACTGACCGCGAAAATAAAATACCAGCTAAACACTGGATTAAACAAATGGTAAAGAAGCACACCCAGATAAAAGACGATCCCTCCTCCACGAATGGTCTGGCCTTCATGCATCGTCCTGTTTCCCGGCTTATCCATAATACCCAGTTTCCCGGCCAGCTTGAAGTAAGCCATTTCAAGGATCATCAGGATTATTAAAAAAATAGCAGCCTCGCTAATGCTCATCGATAGAATGGATTGTATTGATTAATTCATCCTGTGTTTTATAAGGCATATCCCCCAGGACCTCAGTTATTCTCTTATTCGATACCCTGTAGGATTCTGTCAGTTTTTGTAAGGTCTGTTTATTAAATGGTAATTTAAAAATTGTCCCGATCGAAGCAATGGATCTGATAATTAATTTGGGGACAGACCACTTATTGGGATGTTTATCACCTGCCTCTCCAATTATATCCACCAGTTCATTTGTGGAGAGATCATTCCCATCTGAAAGATGATATATACCTGAAGGGACATGTTGCATTATTAAGGAATCCACAATGAAGCATAGATTATGAACAGATAAAAACGATCGCTTATTCTCGAATGCGGCCAGTGGATAAGGTAAGCCTGATTTCACAAAACGATACAGCAGGTTCAGGTTCCCTTTGTTTCCCGGTCCATAGACCATTGCAGGCCGAAGAATATATGCCTGTTTACCAGTCTTTATTCCATGCAGTATTGCTTTCTCTGCCTCAAGTTTAGATTTACCATAGGGAGTGACCGGTTCAGGTTCAACCGATTCATCCAGTATGTCTTCACAGGTATCGGCAACAGCCTTAACTGAACTCAGGAAAATAAACTTTGAAGATGTTGACGAAGCAAGAAACCGGGAGTACAGGTCACGGGTTGCTTCAAAATTCACGTGGTAATAGTCCTTTTCTTTATACTTACCTTTAATATCATGGGCGATTCCAGCAAGATGCACAATGGTATTGATGTTGTTCTCATCTAACCAATCGGAACTTACATCCCGGACACAAAGACGGATCATATCGCCAAAAATTTCTTTCGCCCTGTCAGGATCCCTTGATTGACCAAATACGTTGATATTGGAAGATTTGTTCAGATACTTTACCAGGTTACTTCCAATAAAGCCAGTAATTCCAGTTATTAGAACATTACTCATTCAATTTTTCTTTGTGGCTCTTTGTGTGTTCTTTATGAATCTTTGAGCAATAACTTCTAAAGATTTACCGGAAAGCATCATCTCCCTTCTAAAATTGAAT